>CAYINP010000001.1:0-1067 GCA_964364785.1 Candidatus Woesearchaeota archaeon
AAAATATTCGCGGAAGTCGGCTTTGGAAATGAAAGTTTTCTGTCTACCGAAATTGAACAAGGAAAGAAAGAATATAGAATTAGCAAATTTTTGATCCCCAGAGAAATTAACGGGTTTTATCTTAGGATAATTATTTTTGGGACGGTTCTTATTTTATCGACTTACGATGGATTAAAGATTAAGAAGAATAGGAAAAAATTTAAATTTCTTTTTGGTATTGAGGGCATTGGATTAAAATGAACCAAGAAATTTACAAGAAAATAACGGCGAAGAAGGAATTTTCGCAGCTTCTGAAAAAAGATGTTGAGCTTGCGATTGAAAAATTTTCCAAGCGAAATCTTAATGACTGGCAGAAAATAAAAATGACACGGCAGTTTTTGAGGAAAATTTTTTCGAGTTTTTCGAGCAGAAAAGTTTTTTCGGCTAACAGGAAAGGAAAAAACGCAGAATGGTATTTGATGAAGCACAAATCCTCCAAGGAAAGATTTGAACATTATAACGAGATTTATGAAAGAATTTTTCCAAAAACCGGAAAATTTAGTGTTGTCGATTTGGGCGCGGGAATAAATGGACTCTCTTTTCTAACTTTTTCTAATCAGCCCCACCACCATCTCCCCGACCACCCGCCCCAGCAATCCAATACTAATGTAAAAAATATATTATCTAAGAGGATTGTCGGATATCTCGGCATTGAAGCAATCGGGCAGTTTGTAGATTTGATGAATGATTTTTTCAAAAAGGAAAAAAAGAAATGGAAAGCGATTCATGAAAGTTTGTTTGAAACGGAAAAAATAAAAGAAATAATAAAAGAACAGAAAAAACCAAGGATTATTTTGCTTTTGAAGGTTGTTGATTCTTTAGAACTTGTCGAAAGAAATTATTCAAAAAAACTTCTTGAAGAAATTGCGCCGCTTGGAGAAAAAATTGTTGTGAGTTTTGCAACAAGAAGTTTGGGGAACAGGAAAAAATTTTCGGCAAATAGAAATTGGCTTTTGAAATTTATTTCTGAGAACTTTGAAATGCTGGATGATTTTGAAATAGGGGGAGAAAGATATTTGGTTTTTAGA
>CAYINP010000001.1:1167-4758 GCA_964364785.1 Candidatus Woesearchaeota archaeon
TTTAATCTACAATTTTATAAAATGTTGGCTGATACGGTTTGATTTTTGCAGGACTTAATCTTAGAACTGCGGAACCGCTTTTCTTTTGGATTTTTAAGAAACCTTCGTCAACAAAAGGAAATAATTTTTCTGATTCTGACATAAAATCTGCCCACTCTTTGTTTTGAAGAAAATTAAATCCATAATAATGAAACGATTTTCCAGAATCAACAAGCATTCCCGGATTAAAATTCATTTCTCTTAATCTTTCTTTAAATCTATCCATTATTGGCACATCTCTTCTTCCATCTGTTGTTGGAACTCTTGCTTCTCTGTCAATCCCCTCTGCAAGATCAATCATCGGGATGTGGTAGTTTTTTTCATTTACAGAAACTATTGAACGCAATCCGACGGCTTTTGAAAGAGGAATTTTGCCGAGAATTTCTTCAAGCCTATTTGATATTGCATCAGATGCTTTGACAGAAAAAACTTTCATAATTCCTCTTTCTATTTCTTCTCTTTGGTCGAGATAATCACTCCCTATTTGTTTCAGATGCAGCGAATATGTGACAAACTGATAATTAATTTTTGAATTTTCTACCCCCGATATTCTTTCTATTCCATCTGTCAATTCTTGAATTATTCTATACATTCTTTCGTCAAATTTTTTTGCAGATTTTCTCGTTCTCATAATTCTGTGCACCTCTTCGCTAAAAAATAACAAATCTTCACTGATAAGCCCGTTAAAACCCAGATCATATTCTTTGGATGAAGGAAAATTAATACCACTTTTATATTTTGATTTGAAAACGGAATAACCTGCATTCTTTACAGATTGCACTATTGATGGATCTTCTGCTACAATCGGATCTTTCAAGTCGAGCGCCAATTTTTTCCCCGGAAGCAACAACATAATCCCCTCAGAATTATGCGCTTCTTTGGGATTTTTGTTTTTGAGAAAAACAAGTCCAGATTCTGATTCTTGTTCAAACTTTAAATCTGTTTTTACTGAATTTAGAGCAAGAAATCCATTTAATCTTGAAATTTCATCTATAGTTTTTTGGTCAAAAGATGGAAGCAACAAATCCGTTTGGGGATGATAGGTTAAGTGCATAAATCTCCATTTTTTCTTTGTTTTTAAGAATTACTATATTTCATATTTACGATAATCTTTATAACTTGCTTTTCTTTTTGAAAATTATGAAAACGGATTTCCATAAAAAAATACTAAAAAACGGGCTTACAGTTTTGTTTGAGAAAAGGGATTTGCCTATTGTTTCTGTTGCTTTCGCTTTGAAAACTGGAGGAATTCATGAAGAAAAAGGAAAGAAAGGAATTTCACATTTTATAGAACATATGCTTTACAAAGGAACGCCAACGAGAGACGCGAAAAAAATTGCGGCGGAAATTGAGAAAAACGGCGGAGTTTTGAATGGATTTACCGACGAGATAATTACAGCTTACTGGTGCAAAATGCCGAGCAAGCATCTTAATGTTGCGCTGGAAGTTTTGAGTGACATGGTCAAGAATCCAGTTTTTGATTCAAAAGAATTTGAAAAAGAGAGGAAAGTTATTTTTGAGGAAATAAAAATGAGAAAGGATAATCCAGGAATTCACGTGCTTGATGAAATCCAGAGAATGCTTTATCAGGAGCCTTTTGGAAATCCGCTTATTGGAACTTATGAAACGATGAATTCAATAACGAGAGATGAAATGATAAGAAGATTCAATGAAATTTATCAGCCGAACAATATGATTCTTTGCGTTGTCGGAGATGCTGAATTTTCTGAAATCACAGATTTTGCTGAAAGAAATTTCGGGAATCTAAGGGGCAAAATGCCAAGCTTTAGCGTCGTGGAGAAAAATGATTCTAAAACGGAAAAAAGGAAAGGAATAGACCAGGCGAATTTCGTTTTTGCATATCATTCTCCCAAATCAAACGACAAGAAAAGTTATGCGGCTGAAGTCCTGATTGCGCTGATGGGCGGTGGAATGTCATCTAGATTGTTTTCTGAAATAAGAGAAAAAAGAAATCTGGCTTACTCTGTAAAAGGAGATATGACTTCAAACAGAGATTATGCTTTCAGTTTTGTAAAAGTAGGGACGACGAAAGAAAAAATCGAGGAAGTCAAAAAATTAATTTTGGAAGAATTTGGAAAAGTTGCCAAGGATTTGGGAGAAGAAGAAGTTAAGGAAACCAAGGAACAGTTGATTGGAAATTATCAGATTGAAATGGAAGATTCGCAGGAACAAATGGTTGCCTTGCTTGTCGAGGAGATTAATGGGAAAGCGGAGGATTTTTATAATTACGAGAAAAATATTAACGGTGTAAAATTGCAAGATGTAAAAGAGCTTGCGAAAAAAGCGACGGAGAAAAATTCTTTTTTCGCCTTGGTTCCAGAATGAAAAAATTTTTCTGCGTTTCCCTCGCAAACTCGGTAAAGAGAAAAATTCTTTTTTCGCGCTGGTGCCGGAATAAAGGGAACCTTGAAATCCAAGGTTATCAACCCCCTCCCTTTAGAAAGTCCGAAAAGATTTATATACTTACTATAGTAATGGTATAGTATGGAGAAAACAACAATTCAGATAAGCCAAGGAACACTGAGCCGGATGAAAAATCTCAAAAGCCATGAAAGACAATCCTATGACGAACTTCTTAACGGGATTCTTGACAATGTTGAAGATGAAGAACTTTCACAAGAAGAAATAAAAGAAATACAAGAATCTCTTGAAGATGTGAAAAGAGGAAGAACCAAGCCCATAGAACAGGTTGCAAAAGAACTTGGAATAAAATTAAGGTGAGATGTATTCGATAGAATTTGCGCCCAAGGCGGAAAATTTTCTTAAGAGGTTGAACAAAAACGAAGCAGACATTATTCTGAACAAAATTTATTCAATAAGAGAAAATCCTTTCAGATTTTTGAAAAGGCTAAAAGGAGAAAAGTTATGGAGATTAAGGATAATGAAATATCGCGCCGAAATGGATGTAGTTGTCTCAGATAATAAAATAATAGTATTGAGAATCGGGCATAGAAAGAACGTTTACGATTAATTGATAATTTTCAAAAAGATTTATATATATAATTTCTATAATGCGTTATGCAAAAAGGGTTGAGTTTTGTTTCTGCGGGAATTTTTTCTGAAATTTACAGCAAAGTAACAGGAAATGTAATATCTCTTAAAATTTGTTCTGACAGCGATGGGAAAAAATACCCCTGTGAAGGGAACTGCAACTTATGGGAAAACACGAATTACTGATTCTTGCAATGTTTTAAGAAGAAATTATGTTCGTGAAGCTTTTTGCAAAAAAGTAGACACTGGTGGAGGAGGAACTTATGTTGCTGCGGCGCAAAGTATCAGATGTCCGACTGGAACGAGATGTTCTAGTGGGGTGTGTGTTGGAGATGATGAAACCTTTGCTTTATCAAGCAATTTTCCAACAGCAAGTGCAATCATTGGAGGAACAGCATATGCTGTTGAATTGATATCTGCCACAGATACTTCTGCAACTATTATGATTAATGGAGATATGGAAGGTAGACAAGAAATAAATGAGGGTTCATCTAAGTTAGTCAACGGAATTAATGTTAAAGTTATTACCTCAGATGAAAC
>CAYINP010000001.1:4858-17321 GCA_964364785.1 Candidatus Woesearchaeota archaeon
AATCTTTAAAACTCCCTCATCCTTTTTTCTTCTATGTTCATCGTTAAAATCCCTGCAGTAAATAGTTCTCTCAATACTGAGGGATGCGCTAGAAGCGGAGAAGCAATAATAAAAGAATTGAGAAAAATAAATGTTAATGAAGACGGAAAAGAAATAAATGTTGACAAATTGGATTTAGAGGAAATTCATATTGACAATTCTGATTTGGAGAAAACTAACAACCTGATTTATGAAAATGCAGAAGAAATATTTGAAACAAAATCCAAAACGATTTTTCTAGGCGGAGATCAGAGCATAACTTTTTCTCTTGGAAAAGCTTTTTTGGATTATTGTGAGGAAGAAAGTAAGGAACCGTGTCTTATTATTTTTGATGCGCACCCTGATTGCATGGGCGATTACGCATACGCATCGCGGAAGATAGGAGAAAAGTTTCCAACTAATGAGGAATGGTTGCGTGCCCTAATTGAATATGGATTTCCCGCGAAAAACATTTTGCTCGTAGGAATAAGAAATAAAAGTCCAGAAGAAAATGATTTTTTGAAGAAAAATAAAATTCAAACTTTTATGATGGGGAATCTCTCGGAAGATTTGAGGGAAACTTGCGATACCATAATGGAATTTTCAAACGGCAAGGAACTTTATGTTTCAATTGACATTGACGTTGTTGATCCGAGCTTTGCGCCGTCGACGGCTAAAACGGAATCTGGTGGTTTGACGAGCAGAGAATTAATTTATCTTATAAAAAGAATAAACAAGATAAAAAATTTAAGGGCTGTTGATTTGACAGAGATAAATCTTGAAATGGACAAAGAAAAAAATAATCATACGATTAAACTTGGGGCGAAAATAGTTTCTGAACTTTTATAATGAGGTGCTTTATTGCAATTGAACTTCCAGAAGATGTGAAAGCTAAGATTTTTCACGAGTTTGAGACTTTGAAAAAGAAAAATCTTTTCGGCGGAAAATATACTGAAAAGGAAAGTTTGCATATTACTTTGAGATTTCTAGGAGAATTAACATCAGAAAAAATTAATGAAGTCAAGGAAAAAATAAAAGATATTGATTTTCCAAAATTTATCTGTGAGATTGGAAAAAGTGGATTTTTTGACAATGAGAAAAAAATAAACGTTATTTGGGTTGAAGCCATTTCAAAATATCTTGAACAACTTGAAAATAAAGTTTCTGAGAAATTTCCAGAATTTCCAAGGGAACGCGGGAAATTTTTACCACACATAACTATCGCAAGGGTTGAGTACATCAACGACAGAAAAGGACTCATAGAAAACATAAGAAATATTCATTTGAAAAACACGAGGTTTGAAGTTGAGAAAATGACTCTTATGAAATCCGAGATGTCACGTTCTGGAATAAAATACAAATATTTGGATAGCGTGGGGTTTACCTAATATCTCTCATCGACAATCTTGAAACTCTCGGATTTTTTACCTATTTCTTTTTCCAGTTCTTCTTTTGACAGATTTATTATATTTTTTACCGTCTTGAATTTTCTCAAAAGTTTCTTCGCTGTTTTTGGACCTATTCCGCGAAAAGATTCGAGAATGAATTGCATCCTTTCCTTTTTCGTGAGGCTTTTTTTTGTGACATTTAAACTTGCTTCTTTGTCAGATTTTTTTGCCAGAACCGAAAGGAACTTTGCCGTGTCGTCAGAGTTTTTTGTGTAGATTATTGGGACATTATATTTCAGCAAAATTGAAAGCAAGAAACCGCGGATTGCATTTGGATGCATTCCAGTTCTCTCTTCGGAATCAGAATAAAGTTCCTGCTCGTCTATCCCTTCTACAATCAACAGTTTTTTCTTATATTGCTGCAATTCTTCAAGCTGATTTGAAAGACGTTTGTTTATCATCGACGAAATAAAATCAGAAACCGTCTTTCTTTCCACGGCGACTTCATTTACAATATAATCTCCAACTTTCAAGTTCTTGAATTCTATTTCAACTCCAAGATTTACGAGAACAGATGAAACCAAAGAGTTTTTCTCTCTATAATCCACAATTATTTTTGGCTTTGGTTTTTCATTTTTAACTTTTTCTTTTTTTGCCGTTGAAAAAATATCAAGAAATTTTGCTGACATCAGAAAAATCTTCCTATTTCAGATTGCTTTTGTTTAATTTCGGCTTTTTGAAATCCTTGTTTCACCTCATCAATTGCAGAATACATTTTCTTTTCTCTGCTTCTTGAAACATAATAATAACTTTCGTCTCTCGTGCCTTTTGTCACAAGAACAATTGATTTTCCTTTCATAAGACGCGCGGTTCTTCCCGTACGCTGTATTTTTCTTATCGCTGAAGCAACGGGCTCGTAAAAAATAACTGCGTTGACTTCAGGAATGTCTAATCCTTCTTCGCCGATTGATGTTGCGCAGAGCACGTTTATTTCTCCGTCGGAGAAATCTGAAATTATCTGCTTTTGCTCTTTTTGATTTAACCCAGTTCCTTTTCCGTCCTTCGACGCTTTTTTTGCCTGTCCGACGAAAATCTTTGATTTTATATTTTTATTTTCATTTAAAATTCTTGAAAGCAAAGAAGCGGTGTCGCGAAATTGAGAGAAAACCATTATCTTTGCGTTTTCATTTTGCTCAATTTCGCTTTTTATCAAATCCACTAAAATTAAAACTTTTGGATGCTCTATATTTTTTGCAATCAATTCATTTGTTTTGTTGAAGGCGAAAGCAAATTCCGGCGAAGAAACCAAAGCCACAACGCCTTTGCTTTTCTTATTTGCAGCTTCTTCAAAAAGTTTTTTCAAATAGGTGTTAAATCCCTCGAGAGTTTGTGTTTCAAGAAGTTCAAGAGCGTGCTGAATTTTTATGGCTTGGGCGCAGGAACTTGCAACGGAATAATATCCAAAGTTTCCAGGATTTCTTGCTAATATTCCAGAGATTTTTTTCTGCAATAAAATCAAAGAGATTTTTGTCGCGGGACCAAATAGAACGTTTTTTATTTTAAGATTTTCAACATATCTCTCAAATATTTTTTTCATTGAATTTCTTATTTCAACAAAATCTTCCGGAAAATCAATCATTATCTTTTTGAATTCCAAATCCTGCAAATATTCTTTAACGTCGTCGCTGTCCCGTGTTCTTACCTCAACTTCTTCTATGGAGAGATTTTTACAGATGTCGTTGATTTTTGAAGCTTCGCTTCCAGGACTTGCCGTTAAACCCAGGATTTTCTTATTCTTTGCCTGTTGCTTGTATTTTTGCGCGACAAAATTATAATCATAATTCTTCAAACAGCGATGTGCCTCGTCTTCAACCAAAAGTGAAACTTCCGACAAATCGTAAATATAATTTTTCAAATCATTTGCGATGCATTGCGGGGTTGAAAAAATAATGTTTGCAGTGTTCCATATTTTTTTTCTTTCTTTCGCGGAAACCGAGCCAGTGAACAGCTGCATATCGGCGAATAATTCCGTTAAATGTTTTTCAAAATATTTCAAATGCTGTTCTGCAAGAGGGCGTGTCGGGGCAAGAAATAAAATTTTTTCGCTTGGAAATTTCTCAAGACGATAAACTGCGAGCATTAATGCGATTAGGGTTTTTCCCAAACCCGTTGGTAGAACGACGAGACAATTCTTTTCTATGCATTTTTTAAAAATCTTTTCTTGATATTCTCTCGGGGAAACCCCTTTTATAAATTCAGACATTATTAAAATACTAAAAATACCCAACCCAAGCCGATGAGAGTCAATGCTGCGAGGAAACTCCATAATACTATATTGCCGAAAAATATCTTATTTCCGTCCAAATCTGAAAGCGGAATAATATTGAAAAAAGCGTAGTAGATGTTTAGTTTTGCGAACATTTCAAATCCGATTAAATATCCAACTATTGCAAGGAATAAATTTGCAAGAACTCCGAATGACGCGATGTATCCGATGTGGTCCTCAGTCATTTCTGAAAACGAATAAAGTCCGTGTCTTTTTGCAGTTCTGTAAGATTTTGGTTTTACGTCGAAAGTCAAAACAGAAAGCCAAACAAAATATCCGAAAGAAATTAATGCAGTTATTACCGGAAGGAATATCCCAATGGGTTTTGGATTCTTGAAATATCTGGAAGGGTGGAAAAATCCATTTGAAAGAACACTAATCCATCCGTATCTTTGGACTTCCCAGATTTTGCTTTCAATTTTCGCTTCAAAATTATATGCTGAGATTTTTTTCGCGATTATATTTGCGAGAACAATTAGAAAAATTGACAGAAGAACTGATGGAAAAATATTCAGATTCCAGATGCTTAATGCAAAGGAAAGAATTAAGACTGTGATGAAAATGCTTACGACTTCTTTTTTTGTGAACATCTTTTTTGGAAACCAAGGAGAATTATAAAGTTTGTTGTGGGGAAAAATTATAAACTCTTTTTTATTAGGAGAGAAATGGGAAGAAGGGTTGAATCGTGTTTGGAATTCTTGTGTTTTTAATCTGGAATGCATCTGTCACATCTGTTAAGCGATAATTTTAAATAATCGTTTGTGATGCTATGAATATGACTAATTTTAATATAATTATAGAAAAAGGCGAAGACGGATATTTAATTTCAGAAGTAATAGAACTTCCAGGATGCCATACACAAGCCAAAAATATGAGTGAACTTATTAAGAGAACTAAAGAAGCCATTTTACTTTATTTAGAGGTAGAAGGCAGGGAAGTTAATGTTAATTTTTTAGGAATACAGAAAATAGAGGTATAGATGGCAAAATTGCCTCAAATGACTGCCAAAGAACTTATTAAAATTTTTATGAAATTAGGTTTTGAAGTTATGAGGCAGTCTGGAAGTCATATATTTTTAAGGCATAAAGATGGAAGGACAACAGTAGTTCCAAATCATCCTGGAGAAAAATTAGACAGAGGTTTACTAAACAAAATTCTCAGAAAAGACATAGAAATTTCAAGAGAGGAATTTGAAAAGCAATTATAATTTTATAAATTTTCTTGCGACAAAATTATAAACTCTTTTTCATTGATTTTGAAATGGGGAAAAGAGGGGTTGAATTAATTTTATTATTTGGAGTTTTGTTCTTCGCCGTTTTTTCGGCGGGAGGTGTTGAGGCGATTGTTTATGCGAATCAGAGTGATGGGTTTTCGGTTTCCGAGGCAAGAAATCAAAGAAGAATTTTTAACTGAATAAATCTATATCCTCTGATGGAAATAGTTTTTGAAATCAAAGACAAATCGGGAAGAAAAATTCATCTGTCAAAAGAAAGATGGAAACATATTGTTTTGAAACATCCAGACATAGGCGGCAGACTGGAAGAAATAAAGCAGGTTTTAGAGAAACCAGATTTGATAATTTCCCATAAGTTTGACGATGCGATGAGAAATTATTATAAATATTACAAATCTGAAAAATGTTATCTTCTTATCTCGGTAAAGTATTTAAATGGCAAGGGTTTTGTGGCTACGTCATTTTTTACTGAAAAGGCAATGAAAAGATGAACAAAAAAAACATGGAAATTTATTACGACTCCGAGGCGGATATTTTAGAGATTTTTATAGGCGAGCCGGCGCCGTCTTATTTTAACGAAATAGACGACGATATTTTTGAAGGAAGAGACAGAAAAACAGGCGAATTAAAAGGATACAAAATTTTTAATTTGACGAAAAGAAAAGGAAACGAATGGTTGAAAAATATTAAAATCCCTCTCCCAACGAATTTGAAAGTTAAGGATTAATCAGTCCTGACGGGTTACTATAATTTCTTTTTCAGGAAAAATTATAAACTCTTTTTCATTGATTTTGAAATGGGGAAAAGAGGGGTTGAATTAATTTTATTATTTGGAGTTTTGTTCTTCGCCGTTTTTTCGGCGGGAGGTGTTGAGGCGATTGTTTATGCGAATCAGAGTGATGGGTTTTCGGTTTCCGAGGCAAGAAATCAAAGAAGAATTTTTAACTGAATAAATCTATATCCTCTGATGGAAATAGTTTTTGAAATCAAAGACAAATCGGGAAGAAAAATTCATCTGTCAAAAGAAAGATGGAAACATATTGTTTTGAAACATCCAGACATAGGCGGCAGACTGGAAGAAATAAAGCAGGTTTTAGAGAAACCAGATTTGATAATTTCCCATAAGTTTGACGATGCGATGAGAAATTATTATAAATATTACAAATCTGAAAAATGTTATCTTCTTATCTCGGTAAAGTATTTAAATGGCAAGGGTTTTGTGGCTACGTCATTTTTTACTGAAAAGGCAATGAAAAGATGAACAAAAAAAACATGGAAATTTATTACGACTCCGAGGCGGATATTTTAGAGATTTTTATAGGCGAGCCGGCGCCGTCTTATTTTAACGAAATAGACGACGATATTTTTGAAGGAAGAGACAGAAAAACAGGCGAATTAAAAGGATACAAAATTTTTAATTTGACGAAAAGAAAAGGAAACGAATGGTTGAAAAATATTAAAATCCCTCTCCCAACGAATTTGAAAGTTAAGGATTAATCAGTCCTGACGGGTTACTATAATTTCTTCTTTCAGGAAAAATTATAAACTCTTTTTCATTGATTTTGAAATGGGAAGAAGGGTTGAATTAATTTTATTATTTGCAATTGTTTTATTTTTTGCTGTTTTTGCGGCGGGGAATGTTGCGGCGACTTGGATACAAAACATTTAAATAGTATCATTTGATAATGTTATCAATTAGTATATAAAATGGAAATACAAAAACAGGCGAGGTTTAATGTTAAAGATATCATAACAAGAAGTCCGAGATTGGATACCGTTGTCATGGTTGAGAAATTTATAGAAAAATACAGCGGAGAATACAAGAAAACCGAACTGTTTAACAAACTGCCAAAAAAAATGATGTGGGGGACATTCAATGTAGTTTTAAAGCACTTGTGGGACAACAATAAAATAGGAATTGACAAGAATGACTATGTTGTTTATATTTGGAATCCAGAATTAGCAAAGAAATTTATAAATCGTAAAAGATATTAGTTCTTATGAAATTGAGGAAGCCGGCGGACGGCGTCGTTTTTGCCGATGACAAAATTGAAAGGGCTTACAACTTTCTTGATGATAATGACTGGCTGAAAAAGGCGATTAAGAAAGCAATAGATAATTTAAAAGAAAACATTTTTTCCGGCGAGAGAATCAGAAGAAGTCAAATTCCAAATGAATACATGAAAAAATACGGAATTGATAATTTATGGTGGTATCCTTTGCCTAATGCATGGAGACTTGTTTATTCTGTTACAACTCCGAGCAATGCTGAAATTCTTGCAGTCATATTAGAATATTTCAATCATAAAGATTATGAAAGAAGATTTGGGTACTAAAATATTTTTGATTTATTGAGTTTAATTTTCTTCTTTCAACAAAAATTATAAATTCTTTTTCTTTGATTTTAAAATGGGAAGAAGGGGGTTGAAAAGCAATAATTTTAAACAATCATGTATAGACTATAGATATGGTAATTTTGGAATTAGAAAGTTTTAAATATTATTCTCTCTAATTTTTATCATGGAAACAATAAAAGAAATTAAAAAAGACTTGGAATTGCTTAAAAAAGAGGTTGAAGAATTAAAAATAGCCATTGATATTGAGCCAGAAGTTAGACCTGAATATATAAAGAAATTAAGGAGAATTGAAAGAGAGGGGAAATTTATTAGCTTTAATTCTATTAATGAATTGAGAGAAAGTATTGAAAATGAGCAAGTTTGATATTGAAGAAAAATTACATAAGATTCTTCAAAAGCTTTCTAAAAAAGATAGTAAAAGATATGAAATAATCTGGAAGAAAATTAATGAAATCATAAACTCCGAAAATATTGAGCATTATAAAAACTTAAAATATCCATTAAATGATTTTAAAAGGGTCCACATAGATAAAAGTTTTGTGTTGGTGTTTAAATACGATAAAACAAATGATAAATTAATTTTTTATGATTTTGATCATCATGACAAGATTTATTTTAAGAGATATTAAAAGATATTGGAATTTTCCGTGAAGAATTTGAATCTTACAATTTTTAAAAAGAATTAAAAATGACATTTTCCTAATTTCGAAATGGGGAAAAGGGTTGAATTAATTTTATTATTTGCAGTTGTTTTATTTTTTGCTGTTTTTGCGGCGGGGAATGTTTCGGCTGCATGGGTTAATATGAGCGACGGGTTTTCGTACGCTGCTATGCAAGGCTCTGGTTCTCTAGCTCAAATTGCTAAAAATAATTCCGATTTTTGGGCTATAGATTCTGGAAATAAGTTTATCTATCATTTAAACAGGACAGGAGGAAATTGCACAAGTGGGCCTGTAACCGATGTTAATGCAATTTGTGAACCTGGATTTTCAACAGTTGCCATAGGTGCGGAAAATATAGGAGGTATTGCCATGAACGATTCTGACTTCTGGATTTCTGATAATGCGGATGATTTTATATACCATTTAAACAGGACAGGAGGAAATTGCACAAGTGGGCCTGTAACCGATGTTAATGCAATTTGTGAACCTGGATTTTCAACAGTTGCCGCAGGAATTTCTAGTTCTTTAGGTGCGATTACAACTAATTTTACATCTGGAACTCCGAAAGACTTTTGGATTATTCGTGGAGGTACCAATGATTTTATCTTTCATTTTAACGGGACAGGAGGAAATTGCACAAGTGGGTCAGTCAACTCTGTAAATGCAATTTGTGAACCTGGATTTTCAACAGTTGCCGCAGGTTCAAATGCTCCCAATAGCATTGCTGCAAATGGCACAAGTATTCTTTGGATTTTAGACCCAATTGATTTTTTTATTTATAAATTTAGTAGGGGTGGGACAAATCAATCTGACGGTCTTTCGACCATTCTTGCTACAGGTACAACTTCTTGTTGTAGTTTGTTAGGAATTATATCTAATGGAACCGATTTCTGGATAAACGATGGACTAGATAATTATTTTTATCATATTTATAACGATATAACAAATCCAAACATAAACATCACAAACCCAAGCCAAAACAATACAAATACTTCAAACAATAATTTAGATATTAATTTCACGCGTTCGGATAATGTTATTCTTTCAAGTTGCTGGTATTCAAATGACACATATCTTAAAAATACAACGTTGACAAGTTGCGGAAACATTACAAATGTTGTGTGGAGCGAGGGATTACACAATGTAACAATCTGGGTAAATGATACGGGAAACAATTTGAATCAATCTTCAATAAGCTTCACGATTGATACAACACCACCGTCAATTTCTCTTGTGAATATTTCAAGTTACATCAATCAGAGCGATGGATTTCCAACCCCTCAAGTTAATGGGGATTATTTTGGAATAACTACAAACAACTCTGATTTTCGGATAATCGAGGATAGCCCAGACTTTATTTATCATGTGGATAAAAATGGAAATAATATTTCGGAGGGGTTTTCTGTTGAATCTTCCGGCGCGGGGGACAATCGCGATGTTTATTCAAACGGTTCGGATTTGTGGACTGTTGACGGTCTTGATTCTTTTGTTTATCATTTTGACGGAAACGGGAACAATATTTCCGACGGATTCTCAACTTTATCTGCTGGCGCAAATAACCTTCAAGGAATAACAAAGATTGGAAATGAATTTTGGATTGTTGATGGAACTGATTCTTTTGTCTACCACTTTAATTCTGCCGGAACGAATCAATCCGACGGATTCTCGATTACTTCCGCGGGTTCTGGTAGTCCGACAGGAATTACAACAAACAATTCTGATTTCTGGATTACAGACAGTGTCGATGATTTTGTTTATCATTTTGACGGAAACGGAAATAACATTTCCGACGGATTTTCTCCGGTTGCTGCAGGGGCGGCAACTTCTTTTGGAATAACAACAAATATCACAAGTGGAACTCCAAGAGATTTCTGGATAATTGACAGTCCGGATTCCGGAAAATGGGTATATCACTTTACAGGATTTTCAACCAACACCGTCGCGGGAAACCGCTCTCAAAATTATATTTACATAGGAGCAAGCGCGAGCGACGCAACAGGATTAAGCGGGTTGAATATTTCTTTATACAATTCTGCAGGCATTGTTGCGAGCGCTTTTTCGACTTCGTCTTCTTTTTCAGAGAATTTCCAAAATCTCGCCGATGGAGTTTATTACATAAATGTTTCTGCAAATGACAGCGTCGGAAACATTAATTCAACGTCGCTGTATTCATTTGAACTTGATACTGTTGCACCCTCAGTAACTTTTTCCTGCACTCCTGCAAGCGTTACTGCCGGAGATGTTGTAACATGTTCTTGTTCAGGAACGGACGCAACTTCCGGAGTGCAAACAACTTCATACACTGTAAATCCCTCGACGGCAACAACCGGAACTTTCACTACAAGCTGTTTAGTCACTGATTATGCTGGAAACATAGGAAACTCATCGGCAAATTATACCGTGAATGCCGCTTCAAGTTCTTCAGGAGGAAGTTCAAGTTCATCTTCGGGAGGAGATTCAAGTTCGGCAGGCTCATCAGATGAAGTTTCGGCGGAACCGATTTCAAATGTTACGACTATTATTTCATCGATAACTCCGGGACAACCCGTTATAGTTCCAGGTTTGGATTCAGAGAAAAATTTCATAAAAGAAATTCAGATTGATGTCAATAAAATTGCGGAAAACGCAAAAATAAACATCGTCGCCTATGATGCAAAACCAAATGAAGTTTCTGTTGAGAAGGAGGGAATGGTTTACAAATATTTAAGAATTGAAACTGAAAATATCAACCCGAATCTCAAAGAAGCAAAAATAACTTTGCAAATTGGAAAAGAAGAAATTTCCGATGAGACCCTGAAAAGAAATATTGCGCTCTTCAAACTTGATGAGGCCCAAGGGATATGGAATGAACTGAATACAAATTATACAAGCGAAGATGAATCTTATTATTACTATGAAGTTCAATTGAGTTCGTTCAGCTATTTTGCAATCGGGGAAAAAACATTTGTTCAGGAAATAGTCTCGGAGATAACAAAAAGCTACGACGAGGCGAGCAAGAATCTTCTTAGCTTGGTTGTATGGTGGGTAGTATTTGGAATAATTGTGACTTCTCTTATTCTTGTCCTTGTGCTTATTTCGGAGTTTTTCATAGAGAATAGGATAGTCTTCTACTGGGTAATTATATTTGTCTCTGCGACTTCGCTTCTTTTCTCAGTGCTTTTCATTTCAACAGTTGTAACACAAGAGATAAACAAGGACATTCTCGCCGTCGCTGTTTGGTGGATTATTCTAGCAGTCATTATTACCGCAATACTTCTTACAGGAATTGTAATGATGAATTTTTTCTCCAGAGAAAACGAATCACGCAAATAATATCATCGCAACACGGAAAAGTATTTAAACAAGTTTGAGTAAATTCTCTCATCGAGGCAAATTTTACAACAAGAAAATCAATTAAAATTTAGAAAAATTTCAATGAGAATAAAATTCAATCATAAAAATTCAGGAAAATTTTTACAATGAGAATAAAAAAAATTTCAGAAGTTATAGGCGCGAAGGTTTATACGGATTCTGGGGAATATTTTGGAGAGGTTGAGGAAGCTAATTTAAATGAGAGCAAGATTGACGGCTGGAGAATAAGAGTTGCAGGAAATATGATGTCACTTATTTCCGGAGCAAGAGGGGTTATAATTCCTCATCAGTTTGTAAAAGCGATAAGCGACATTTTTGTAATAAGCAAGAACGCGTTGCCAAGCCACGAGAGTTTGGAAGAACTTCCGAGCGAGATTTAATTTCTATTGATTTCTGAAAACAGGAAATATTTATAAACAATTTCTGACATTTCTTAATATGGCTGAACTTACTTTTTTGAACAACTGGATTGTCGCAAAATTCATACTTCCGTTTGCTCTTGTATTCTTTATACTTTTTGCAATTCTTGAAAAGACGAAAGTTCTTGGCGACGGAAAACATACAGTAAATGCGTGGGTTTCTGCTATAATAGGATTGATTTTTGTTTCGGCGGTTTTCCCGAAAGAAGTCATTGGAAATCTGATTTTGTTTTTAACCGTTGCGATGATTGTTATATTCGTGAGCTTGCTTCTATGGGGATTTGTTTCAGGAGGAGATATTAAATTGGAAGGCGGAGTCAAGAAACTTACAGGAATTGTTTTGATTATCGCCGTGATAATTGCGGTTTTTTGGGCGATTGGATTGCGAGTTGAATTTTTGAATGACACAATAGACTTTTTATTTTATCAATCATGGAGCGCAACATTCTGGACGAACGTTCTTTTTGTCGGTGCAATTGCAATTGCGCTCGCTGTTGTTCTTACAAAAGCAAAATCCTGAATACAGAAATGTATTTAAATTAAATTTGATTTTATTTTCAATGTCATTAGAGGTGTTGTTCTTGCAAAGTTTCGGATTTTCCGGAGGAAGTTTTGGAAATGTTTTATCTCAGTGGGAACAGCTTGGAGTTTTTACTTATGTTCTTCCATTTCTTTTAATTTTTGCATTGATATTCGGGATTTTGCAGA
>CAYINP010000001.1:17421-29078 GCA_964364785.1 Candidatus Woesearchaeota archaeon
CTTAAAATTCAGATTTATTTCTTATGATGTTTTTTCTTTTCAGAATGAACTGAATGTTCTTCGTGTTTTTGAGAGTGATGTTTTGAAACCAAAGAAGGAACAACTTTTGAAAAAGAATCTTGCATCATTTCCATTTCTTTTTCTGTCTGTTCTAATTTTCTTCCATAGCTTCCAACTTTTTCAAGAATCTGAACTTGCAAAGTGTCCATCAAATGCTCCATTCTTTTCAATCTTTCAATTAAATTTTCCATTTTTCCCTCGGCGAGAGATTTGAATTCTGAAACTTCCTTCAATTGCTTTTGCAGTTTCTGGATTTTTTCGTTGAAGACTTGTTCGGAGATTTCTATTACTGTGCTTGAATCAATTCCAGATCCTCCCGGAGAATAAGATTCTTCATATCCTTGCTGCGGAGAATATTCCTGTGGTTGAGAAGGCTGGTATCCTTGATTATATTGTTCTTCTTGTGTCCGAGGAGCATATTGCTGATAGTTCGGAGCTGGAGCTTCGCCCCCTTGTTGTGAATAGTCATCTGATACTGCCTGTTTTATTTGCGCTTGTCCCAATGCGTCTGAAATTGCTTTCGGCGTCACGCCTTTTTCTTGCAATGTTCTTACTATGTCTTCGTCTCCGACGCCCTGATTTCTCATTTGCATTATCTTATCCAAAACGCCCATTTTATTTTTTACTATTATTCAACCTTTTTTTATTTTGTTTACTAAAGCCGTTCCCACCCACCCGCCCAAGGAAACCTAGACTAACTCCAAAACTAAATTTTTCGCTACAATCTCTGCGGATATAATTAATTTTATTTATTGACATTTTAATCGATACCCCTTTTTGAAAGCGGCTGAAACATTCTTGCCTGTTTTTTTAAAATTTCCAAATCATCTTTTCGCGCGAATTTTCCCATTTCAGATGAAACCAAATCGAGAAAACTTTTTATTTTTTCAACATCATTTTTCATTTTTTCCATATCTTTTCTAAGTCCAAGAATTTTCTCTGAAGTTTCCTCTTTTGTTTCAATAAGGTTTTGCCCAATCAACAAAAGCCTGTCCTTTAGAATATTCTGTTTTTCTTCAACATCCTTCAAGCGAAAATTTCCAGAGAAATTTGTTTGAGGAGTATAATTGTCACCGTCCATAAAAAATCAAAGGGAAAATAGTTTAAATTTGTTGCGATTATAATTTTGTAACTGCATCTTTTATTTCCTGCTCTGGCAAATTATATGTTACAACTCTTGCGCCTTCTGGAAATTGTCCGTAAAGAGGAATGTGGGGATTTAATGCCTCCATGAGTTTTGGATCGTATCCTCTGAAAACTGAGAACTCATAGAGATTTCTTGGAGTATATGGAATTTTAATATTCTTTCCAATGGAAATCTTAGCCGCATCTTCTATTCCGTTGACTTTTGCAACTCTGCTAATAAGAAGTTCTATTCCTGTCTCAGAACCTTCAGGTACGAATTTTCTTACAATTTCCCACATTGTCTCTCCTTGGCCTATTTTGTATTTTTCACTTTCTTGATTTACAGTTATAATATTAAAGTGTCCTTTGGATGCAGGTTTGTAAAGAACTTCCGGATGCAATTCTTTCATCGCATCAATCGTTGCCAAGAATTCGGGGAAGTAAGTTATTCTCTCTCTGTGGTTTGGATTTCTTCTTGGGGTTCTAACCTTTAATAATTCCAATTCTTCATCACTTGTTTTTGGATACCCCTGCTTGTACCAAGCCCTGACACTCCTGTCATAACTTTCAAGTTCTTCTCTGAAAGCGAGATAGAGATTTTCGCAAGTTTTTCCTTTAATTAATTCTTTTAGAGTTTCTCTTTCTTTCTTGTCAATCTTGCCGTCATTCATTAAAGTTCTCCAGTTCTCTCTTCCCACCAATCTTCTCTGAATTCCGTTTTCTCCAATGTTGTAGGCTGCTGTTGCAAGACACCAGTCTCCAAAAACTCTGTGCAGATAAGACAGTTCTTTTGCAGTCGCAACTGCCGCGAGAATCGGGTTGAGCCTTTCATCAAGCGTGTAATTTCTTATTGATTTTGAATCATCAGAATCCTCTTCTTCAAGAACAATATTTTCAATCATAAGCCCGTTTCTTTTTCCAGTCTTCTCCATAAACTGCCAAGCCCCCTTTGCTCCAGCATCAGATTCAGCATCAAACACAAAATTTGATTCAACGAAAGTCAAGAAAGCCAATTCTTCAGGAATGGAATAATCGTTGAATATGCTTTTTATTGTTGGGATGAAAATTTTATATCTTTCGACGGAATCTTTCAAACCTTTTCTCAATCCTGCGTCATTCTTTATCGCATCTGCTCTTGTTTTTGCGATGGCTCCTATTGTTCCGATTGAATCCTCGAGAAGTTTTGCAGATAGAATTTTTGCATCATTAACATCACTTGCGGTTAATTCATTTTTTCCAAAGAAATTTTGATATTCGTTTAAATCAAACGTGGGATTTATTTTTTGTTCTAATTCTTCAGGCATTTCTTCAGTTATCTCTTCCAAAACTCTTCCTCTTTCACTTTCCAATATTACTTGATAAAGATTTGGAGATTTTTGCGTTTTTTCTTCAGGGACGAAATTCCAACCCATTGCTTCTTCCAAATCTCCAAGATTTATAGGAATGCCACTTGGCGATGGAGAATATCTAAAATTTTTCATTCCATTTCCAATGTATTCCGTCGTTGATTCAAGTTGATTTGCAATCGCGCTTCTATAATTCATAAAACTTGAGGCTGCTTCAGGAAAAGGATTTGAGGAAAGGGAAACTAACGATGTTGCTATTACTGCGGATTTTACAGCAATATTTTTTGCGGATCTATATCCCATTCTGATGAAACTTCTTTTTTTTACAGGTTTTTTGGGCTTCGGCAATTTTCCGTCTTTTTCCAAATTGTACAGTACTGTTCTTTTCCTTTCAATTTCTCTTCTTTCTATTTCTTTTTCGTGATATATATTATTAGACGGGACGTCACTTGGAGTTGTCATAATTATGATTTTTTGGAACACTTATAAATCTTACCATTATCTAATAGTAACAATTATATGATTACTTTATATAGGAATGTTTAAAATTCTTTATATATTTTTATGTGCAAGAAGATATAATGGTTCAATTTAAATAAAAACCAAAGGTTTTGCAAAAAATCGCATTCAGGAAAAATGCGATTTAAACTAAACTTTGAGGTTTTTGTAAAATCACATTTTAAATAAAATGCAATTTAGAGAAAACGCACCCCTTTATTCTTATGAGGTGCAGAGGGACGGAGGGGAGGATGTTGCTTACATTAATTATATCGGGGCTCCGTTTGTTCCGAGCTTTACAGATTATCCCGAAGTAATGGAAAGAACAATTGATGTTCTTATAGAAAATCCGAATATTTCCAGGATTGTTTTTGTCCAGCAAAAAAATTACAATTATGATTTCAAAGAAACTTCAATGCTCTTGGAAATTGCGCAACTTTACATTTATTTCATAAAACAGGAAAAAATTCTGAGCCAGGAAAAATTAGTTACTTCGCATCAGAGATTTTTTTCTCAGAGATACAATCAACTTTTTTCGTTTCTTTTTTTGCTTAAAAGAGATCCAGTTTCTGCTTATGCGGAAATAAAAAAATTAATTTTTGAAGCGAACATTTTTTTTGACAAGATTGGAGCAGAATACAAAATCGATCAAAAGAATTACATCTTATTGCTTGAAAAGATTTTGGGACTTGTTGAAAAAACAAAGTTGATTCAGTCGGCTTATTCTTATTTGGACAGTTATCAAAAAGGGAACAGGGAAATTTACAATAAGATTTTCAAGCCAGACGTGATTCCAAATTTTACTTTTACTAGGCTTATTTTTGATTTGCCCGATGACGCAGAGATTGTTGATCAGTATAAATTGTCTGAAGGAGGTTATGACGAATCTGTCGTCACAATATTGAGAAAAAAAGACGAGTCGAAACTTATTTACCATATTGTTCCTCCTGAAAATTCCCTCGGAGAAGAATATAATATGCTTTTGAATTTGGCGAGAAACGTTCTTATTGAACATCAGCCGAAAGCCGAGGAGTTCACGGATACGGAAAGAACGAGACAGGTTTTTCTTAATATTTCTAAAGATTTGCTCCAGGACTTAGCAAGCACTAAAGGAATAACTTTGAGTTATTTGAATTTAAATCGCTTGGCGAGAATTCTTATAAGACATACAATCGGCTTTGGACTTATTGAAATTTTATTGCAAGATAAAAAATTGCAGGATATTTTTATAAACGCGCCGATTCCGCAGACAAATATTTTTGTCAGACATCAGGATTATGATGAATGCATTACGAATATTTTACCAAGCCAAGAAGATGCAGATTCTTGGGCTGCGAAATTTCGTTTGATTTCCGGACGTCCTTTGGACGAGGCGAATCCTATTTTAGATACGCAATTGGAAATTGGTGCAATCCGAGCAAGAATTGCAATAATCCAACGTCCGTTGTCTCCTGATGGACTTGCGTATGCTATAAGAAGACACAGAGAAGATCCTTGGACTTTGCCGTTGTTTGTTAAGAATAGAATGATAAGTCCTCTTGCTGCGGGTTTGTTGAGCTTTTTGGTTGATGGTTCAAGAACTTTGCTCGTCGCTGGAACAAGAAGCTCGGGAAAAACTTCTTTGCTTGGAAGCTTGATGCTTGAAATAATTCCAAAATATAGAATTATTCTCATCGAAGATTCCCTTGAATTGCCGATGGAAGCTTTGAGGAAAATGAATTATGATATTCTTAGAATGAAAGTTCGCTCCGCGTTGCTTAGAACAACAACCGAAGTTAGTGCGGACGATGGAATAAGAACGAGTTTGAGACTTGGAGATTCTTGTTTAATAATTGGAGAAGTAAGAAGCGTTGAGGCAAAAGCGTTGTATGAAGCGATGAGGGTCGGGGCTTTGGCGAACGTCGTCGCTGGAACAATCCACGGCGCGAGCCCTTACGGAGTTTTTGATCGTGTCGTTAACGATTTGGAAGTCCCCATAACAAGCTTCAAGGCGACAGACATAATTGCAGTTGCAAATCCCATTAAAACTCCAGATGGTTTGCATTCTTGGAAAAGATTAGTTCAACTTTCAGAAGTCAGAAAACACTGGAAAAAGGATCCGCAGGAAGAAGGGGGATTTGTTGACTTGCTGAGATACAATGTTGACAAAGATATTTTGGAACCGACGGAAGATTTAATCAACGGAGATTCAGAAGTAATAAAAGACATTGCGTCGAATGTAAAAGGCTGGGCTGGAAATTGGGACGCAGTTTATGATAATATTTTATTGAGAGCTAAAATAAAAGAAGAGATTGTAAGCGTTTCAAATAAACTTGGGAATTTGAATTTGCTTGAAGCGCCGTTCAACGTTCGCTCAAATGATTCTTTCCATAAAATTTCTGACAAAATTATTCAGGAAATAGGATTGCCTCTTTCGGAGAGAGTTTTTCCAGAGTGGCAAAGTTGGTTAAATAAACAAATAAAAGGAAAAACGATTTAATCAACTTTTTACAATGCAGTCCAAGCTTGGTCAGCATAATGGCAGAAATGGTTAAACCAAGAAATAAAGAAGACGAGAATTTAAAAAATAAATTTAACTAGAGATAAGATGACTGATAATTATAGAAAGATAATTTCTCATAAGAAAACTGTTATGAAGACGGATTATTCAGAACATATTCCTTCCGCATATAAACCTAGATTTACTCCGATAACTATCAAACCAATAATCCCAGTTTATACCGATGAGTTTGCTAAGATGAGAGAAGAATTTTTAAAAAGAAA
Source organism: Candidatus Woesearchaeota archaeon (assembly GCA_964364785.1). GTDB lineage: Archaea > Nanobdellota > Nanobdellia > Pacearchaeales > GW2011-AR1 > JACQLK01. The sequence continues at coordinate 23,214 of CAYINP010000001.1, forward strand.
AGGGCTTAAGAATACAATGAAAGAAAAAGGATTGGAAAGAAAACTTGAAGTTGCCGTTGCACTCGGAAGCATAATTGTTTCAATGCTTTATTTCTCGACGAACGCAACAGGACTTGCTATACAGAATTTGAATCAAACAGACATAAATATTGTCGGAGCGATATTTTTTGTGTTTGGAATTTTAGGAGTTTTGATAGGGTTCAGGAAAAAATAATCCATCAATCTAAAGAGCAGATGAATTTATGTTTCATTGTTCGTCTTTATGATAAAATTCCAGGAATTCAATAAGACACTCTTCTTTTGAATATTTATAGGAAAGACGAAAAGAACCAATGTAAACTTCTCTTGCTCTTTTTCTTAAATATCTCATTGGTTTCCCAATTTCTGGATTTTCTATAATCTTCGCGATTTTATTCTTTATGCTATTTTGCGTGGCGGAATCCTTAATCTTTGAAATAATTCGCTGGAATTTTTCATCAAAGATTACCCTTACCATTTTTTAAGTTCTTTTAAGAACTTTTCAGAATCCATTTCAATAAAATTTCCCTCTTCATGCCTTTTATATGCCTCTTCAGTTCTTCTTGCAAATTCTATGTCTTCAATAACTTGCTCAAATTTTTTCATAAACACTTCCAAGTTTTCCAATTTTTTGTAAATCTTTTCCAATGAAATTTGCTTTTCCGTTTCCATATTTGCATGAATTTCCATCCCTTAATATATTTTTCCAATTTCTTTATGAATCTAAAATTAGATGCGAAAAGGATTCAGAAATATTTTTAAACTCTCTCTCTCTCTCTCTCTCTCTCTCTCTCTCTCTCTTAAATCTATGAAAAGCGGGGCAATTTTAGGATTATTTCTTTTGAGTTTTGTTTTGATTTCTTTAGTATCTGCTTGGAGTCCCGACCCCGAAATTTTATTGACTGGAAATTCTTCAAATAATGTCCGTTTAACTCAAAATGTTACGTTAAATGAAAAGACTTATTCTATTAGTTTGGTTTCTGCTACCGAGACTGCCGCAAAAATAAGAGTTACAGATAGTTCTGGAATCTACAAAGAGTCGGAAATTCAGGAGGGCGGTGCAAACATAGTTAATGGAATTAATGTGTTGATTGTGAGTTCTCATGTTGTATCTAATACTGATGGTTGGTATGATGTTTTATTGAGGCTTCCACAAGAACCTAATCTTGGGTCAAATGTTGTTCAGACATTTTCCGATTATGTTAAGTTTACATTGAGCAGCGACTATCCAAAATTTAAAGCGACAGTCAGTGGAAACTATGAAGTTGAACTTATTTCTGCTTCTGACAGTGCTGCAACAATTAAGTTCACGAACGGAGGGGTTAGTGAAACCAAAGAAATTTCGGAAAATACTGCGGTAATCGTAAATGGATTCAGAGTTAGCGTGATGTCTGCTAATGAAACAAACCTAAAACTTTCAGCCGATATTATAATAAATACTCCTCAAACAACAATTGAAAATACCGAAGAAACCGATTCTGATGAGAATATTGGAATAAATAATGAAAGCGGAGATTTAACTGAACAAGAAGATAAAGACTTGGAGATAGGAGAAGAGCAGGAATTAAGCGAAAGCGATAAGAAAAAAATAATAAGACAATCCTGTAGTAATGGTTGTCTGAAGGATGAAAAGTGTTACAATTTTGGTTACAGAAAATCCGGAGAATTTTGTTCTGGCGATAATGAATTTCTGATTCAACTTGGAGACGGAGAGCAATGCGAAAATCACTTTGAATGTGAAAGCAATGTTTGCGTTTCAGGGCAGTGTGTTGAAGGAACACTTATACAAAAAATTCTTAATTGGTTCAGAAATTTGTTCGGCGGGGAATAAACTAATTTTAGTTTTCCCCGAACATTTACTAGGTTTTCTGAAGTTTTCTAAAACTTTATAAACTTAAGTTTATACGTATAAAGTAAAAATGGAAATGTATAAAGTAAAGTGGACACGACTTCAGACTGAAATATTCAGATTTTTATGCATTAAGGCAGGGCAAAATTTTAACTTGAGCGAAATAGCCAAATCATTGAGCGTTTCTTCAACGGCAGTTTCCAAAGCGCTTCCTGAATTGGAAAAAGCGGGCTTAATTAATGCCAGAAAATCTAAAACAATGAATCTCATGTCAATTGAATTAAACAGGGACAGTGAAAAAACTGTAGAGTTAAAACGCGTTGAAAATCTCAGGATGATTTACGAATCTGGACTCGTAGATTTTTTGGAGGATAAGTTTCCAGGAGCAACAATAATCCTATTTGGGAGCTATTCAAGAGGAGAGGATATCTTGGCGAAAGATGAAAAAGGACAGGATTCGGATATTGATATTGCTATTATAAGAAGAAAAGAAAAGAATCTTGAATTGAAAGAATTTGACAAAAAATTTGAGAAGAGAATTTCGGTTAATTTTTACGATTCCTTCAATAAAATTCATAAGCATCTAAAAGATAGTATATTAAATGGAATATTGCTTTCCGGGAGCGTAGAATTATGAAACTGCCCAAAGAATTCAGCGAATATCTTGATAATGGGATAATTAAAAAAAGCTTGGTCAACAAATCCCGGGCGGAATTTTTAATCAACGAATCTGATAAATCACTGAAAGGATTGCGAAAACGCTTAAGATTGATTGGCATTGACGAAGATAATGCAAATTCGATAGTCAAAGACTGCTATGACATACTCATGGAGTTAATTCGCTCAAAATTGCTTTTAGACGGCTATAGTTCATCGGGAAACTTCGCCCATGAGGCGGAGATTTCTTACTTGAAAAAATTAGATTTTCCAAATGGTGAAATATTATTCATCAACGATTTGAGGTATTTTAGGAATTCAATAACTTATTATGGAAAAATTTTAGATATTGAGTACGCAAAACAGGTAGTAGAATTTACAAATAAAATTCATCCTAAATTAAAAAAACTGGTTAATAAAAATGCCGTCGGATAAAACAAGCGTTGATGAGATTTTGAGAAAGTATGGAAGCAAGATTGAGAGTCAGATTAAAACCGATGCTGTTGCTTCAAGCGGATACAGCAGAGAATATCAAACGTTCAAAGATGAAATGTCTCCAGAAATAACAAAATATGAAAAACTTTGCAGAAGTCTTGGAAGCGCAATCCATATAAATGTTTCGAAAAAAGACGAGGAAAAAATAAAAAAACAAATTGAAATTGCGCATTTGAATGTGGAACCGTGGCAAGTTTTAACCTTGAGCGTTATGGCTTTTCTAGGAGTTTTTCTCCTCGGACTTTTAATTTCAGGAGCGGTTGTTCTTATAAACGGAACCATTGATTCTTTTCCGTTTTTGTTTTTCTTTCTTGTAACTATTTTATCTTTGTTTTTATTTTATTTTTTCAACGGATATCCGCAGAGACTTGCAAACCAATGGAGATTGAAAGCAAGCAGCCAGATGGTTCCAGCGATTCTTTATCTTGTTGTTTATATGAGGCATACGCCAAATCTGGAAAAAGCCGTTGCATTCGCCGCGCAGCATTTGCAATATCCTCTTTCTTTGGATTTTAGGAAAGTTTTTTACGACGTTGAAGTCGGCAGATACTCAACGATAAAAGAAAGCTTGGATAATTACCTTGAAAACTGGAGAAATGAAAATACTGAGTTCATAGAATCTTTTCATTTGATAGAATCAAGTCTTTTTGAACCTGACAACGGCAGAAGAATAATTCTCTTGGAAAAAGCGCTGCAAGTAATTCTCGACGGAGTTTATGACAAAATGTTAAGATTCACGCACGATGTAAGAAGTCCATTGACAAATGTTTACATGCTTGGAGTTGTTCTTCCAACTTTAGGATTGGCTTTGCTTCCATTGGCTTCCGCGATGGTTGGAGATTTCATAAAATGGTATCACATAATAATTTTATTCAACATGATTATTCCGTTTTTTGTTTTTTATCTTACAGACAAAATACTTTATCAGCGTCCTGGAGGGCACGGGGAAAGCGGATTGCTTGAAAGAAATCCATTGTATGCTCATTATGCAAGCAACGAACCATTTTTTATTTCTGGACTTGTTGTTCTGCCGTTTTTATTATTAGGACTTTTACCTTTGATTTTCTTGCACACTCCGATTCCTGAATTATTTGGATTGTCAAAGGATTATACTTTTGCGCAAATGGGTTTGGGATTTTTTGGAAACGAAGGATTCTTTGGATTTTTGGATTCAGGCGGAAAAACTACTGGGCCTTTCGGAGTAGGAGCTTTAATTCTTAGCATGTTTATTCCTCTTGGAATTTCAATGTTTTTCTCAATGGCTTATCAAAGAAAAACAAGAGATTTGATTTTGGAAAGGGAAAACACAAAAAGTCTTGAAAAGGAATTCAACAGCTCCTTGTTTCAATTGGGGAATAGAATTGGAAACGGAATTCCTCCAGAAATTGCATTCGGGAGAGTTGCAGAATCTTCCAAAGGACTCAGGACGGAAGATTTTTTCAGAAAAGTAAATTATAATATTCGCCAAGGTGGAATGAGCGTCGAGAGGGCAATTTTTGATCCGAGGAGAGGAGCAATTAATTATTATCCTTCAGAACTTATTGCGACGAGCATGCGTGTTCTTGTTGAAGCTTCAAAGAAAGGACTTAGCATTGCCGCTTTGAGTTTAATAAGCATTTCAGAATATGTGAAAAATATAAATAAAATTACAGAAAGATTGAGAGACATGCTTGCCGAGATTATTTCTGATATGAAGAGCAATATGACTTTCCTTGCTCCGTTGCTTTCTGGAATCGTCGTCGGTTTGGCGGCGATGATAACTTCCATTTTGAACAAATTGAATGTCGCAAATCTTTCCGAGACAACGGGAGCCGTCGGCGTTGGAAATTTCGGGACTATTCTCTCCATTTTTGATGTAACGAAAATGATTCCTCCGTATTACTTGCAACTTGCTATTGGAATTTATATAATTCAGATAACTTTTATTTTAACGAGAGCGTTGGTTGTTATTGATTCCGGAGAAGACAAATTGCAAAGAACTTATCTTACTGGAAGAAATTTGATGAAAGGAATGACTTTGTATTTTGCGACGGCGCTGATTTCGACTTTGCTTTTGTTTGCTCTGTCGGCGATTGTTATTGGGAACTTTTGATATTTTTCAAAATAATTGCGGAAAGATATTTAAACTATAAAACTTATAGAAATTATAGTTATTATAGAAATAAAATGGATAATACAACAATTGCGATAAAGAGAGACCTTAAAGGAAAAATAATGGAATTCGGCAATAAAGGCGAATCTTATTCTAAGATTATCGAGCGGCTTATTGAAAGCGCAAGAGAAAGGCAGCTTCACGATTTGCTGATGAGCGACGAAAACACAATTTCTTTGGAAGATGCGAAAAAAGAGCTGAACAAAAAATGGCCAAGGTTGAAATAACCTGTGCCTTGCTTGACGAAATAAAAAAGAAGTTCAAAAGTGAATCCCACGAAATTGTTGATTTGATGGAATCTTTGGAAGAAAATCCTAAGAAAGGCAAGCCCGTTGGTCAAGTTGGAGGAATCGTCATAAAAGAGCTGAAATACAAAGGCTTCAGGTTTTATTTTATAACCGACGGATTTAAGCTGAAAGTTCTCAGCATTCAAGAGCTTCACGACCTTTTAATAAAATTTGTCAGAATGTCGGACAAGAAAACACAGCAAAAAACAATTGATGAAATAAAAATAATCCTGAAAAATTTTGGCAAAGAAGGATTTAATTAATTTTTAATAAAATTCAAAAATTAGAAACGAGGAAAATAAATTTCCCAAATGTTTTTAAACTCTCTCTCTCTCTCGAAATTTGATGAAGGGCGGTTTTGTTTTTGGATTGTTTCTTTTGAGTTTTATTTTAGTTGGGAGTTTTGG
>CAYINP010000002.1:0-10820 GCA_964364785.1 Candidatus Woesearchaeota archaeon
ATTTCTAACATAGGGAATGTTCCAATCTACGGATTTAAAATAAAGGTTCAAGACGGAGGAGGATTTGACACAAAAGACATTACTGATTTTGTCCCGGGTTGGGAAGGATTGAGCCAAGGTCAGGCAGCATCAATTATTGTTAGCGGGCTTGGAGGCGGAGACATTACTTTAATCCCCGTTCTCGTCGGAACTTCGCAAAAAGGCGCGCAGGCTTCTTTCACATGCGACGAAAATCAATTTGGGCAAGGAGTTTCGTTTTGACGATTGATTTAAAGATGCTCGGCTTCGCCTCGCTTTATTCATCTTGCTCCGCGCCAGATTTCATCAAGGCGCTCCGCCAAAAAATGTTAATTGAGAAAAAACCTTCATCAAATTAATAGTTGTACGACGCGAGTTTAGATTAAAATAGATTGTTGGGGTGGGCGAGCGTTTTGACTTTGGCAAATTTTTATATCAATATCAAAGTTGGGGCGCGAGTTGGGCGGGGAAGAAATTATTATAAAGTATTTTTGTTTGTTTCATTTATAAAAAGATGGCATATCCAAATTTTAAAAATAAACATTTGCAAGAAGCATTATTTCATCCAAAAGATTTTATTAGATATAAAGAGTTTGAAAAAAAGAATTTTCCTAAGAGATATATAATTATTTACCAAAGTTCTGCCAAGAATTATTTTTTAAGAAAATATAAACCTAAAAAGATTAAGGAATATTCTATTTATGTCCATAAAGGCATTGGTCTTATTAAGATGGCGGGAATTGGTGCGCCCAATGCTGTAACGGTCTTTGAAGAATTAATTGCTCTTGGTGGCAGAAGATTTTTGAATATTGGCATTGCAGGAGGATTGCAACAAGAGGGAATTTTCCTTTGTGAAAAAGCCATAAGGGATGAAGGAACAAGTTATCATTACATAAAAGAAGGAAAATATTCTTATCCAGATAAAAACCTTACAGATAAGTTTGGGAGAACACTTGAAAAAATGAAAATTTCCTTTATGAAGGGAATAACATGGACAATTGATGCTCCTTATATGGAAACCAAAGCGGAAGTCAATCATTATAGAAAAGAAGGTGTATCAACAGTTGAGATGGAAACCTCTGCTTTATTCGCCGTTGCAAAAATAAGAAAAGTTAAAATTGCCTCTGCGTTTGTGGTTTCAGATGTTCTTGGGGAAAAATGGGATCCAAAATTCCACAAGATTAATCTCAGAAAAAGTTTAAATAAATTGGTTGATGCGGGTATCAGTTGCCTAAAAGATTAAAATGAAATTCTCAAAAAACAAAAAGGGCTTGTCGGAAATCGTCGTGTCATTAATTCTCGTTGCTCTTACTGTTGTTTCCGTCGTTATGGTGAGCGTTGTTGTAAATAATTTAATCGGAGAAAAAATAGAAAAATCAGAAGATTGTTTTGGAAACTTCGGAAAAATTTCAATCAACGAAAGATACACTTGTTATAATCAAGGAAACAATAAAGTGCAGTTTGCTTTGTCGATAGGAGATGTTGACGTTGATGAAATTCTTGTTTCAATTTCAACGCAAACAGAAACAGGAAGTTTCACAATTACAAATGCAGAGCAATTAATTGGAGGGTTGGAATATTTTAACTCGACAAATTTAGTCAGACTTCCCGATAAAAACGGAGGAAAAACTTATTTTTACAATTTCAATGACAGACCAGATTCAATAAAGATAGCTCCTCTTATCGGCGGAACCCAGTGCGAGGTCTCAGATACTGTTACAGACATTGATGATTGTTAATTACCTCATAAATAAAATATAAGTTAATTATTTAAACAAAATCTTTCTTAGAGAATAATGTTTGAAAAGGGTGATAAAAATTGGAGATTTTTTGCAAAAAATAACAGCGGACAAGTCTGGGTTGAAACTGTGATTTACACGCTAATCGCCTTGACGATGATGGGCGCGGTTTTGGCTTTCGCCCTTCCAAAAATAGAGGAAATTCAAGACAAGTCCATAATTGACCAAAGCATTAATGCCATGAAGGACATAAATAATGTAATACTTTCAGTTGTTCAGGGTGGCGCGGGAAACAAAAGACTTATTGAGACAAATATAAAAAAGGGTTCGATAATAATCGACGGAAAATATGATAAGATAATTTTTCAAATGGAAACTGATTATATTTATAGCGAACAAGGGCAAAATGTAAACATTGGAAACATAGTAGCAGTCACGGAAGACATTGGGGCAACAAATATAATATTGCTCAATTCAAATTATAATTATAACATAACTAACAATGGAAGAGATGAAAATAAAACAATTGAAGATTCAACGACTCCATACACTGTTTCAATAGAAAATAAAGGAGAAGATTCAAGCGGAAAAATCATCGTTGATTTCGTTGTGAATTAAGCGATTGGGCATAGCGAGCCATTGCATAGGCATCGCAAAGACGGGCATCGGGGAGAAGCAAAGCATCGCCCCAGAAAAATAAAAAATGGAAATAAAAAAAGAAGATTTAATCGGCGTCGGAATTCAGAGCTATCCAAAAGTTCAAATAGATTTCTCTCCAGAAACTCCGCAGTTGAAAAAAATGGATGACAAATCAAAAGTCAATGTAAGATACACTTTGATTGCGCCTTTCGCTTTCGCGCATGTTTATTGGGATGATAAAATCTCGGAATTGATTTACGAAATTGAAGAGCCTCCGCTGACGAAAAAAGAGGAAGAGTATCGTGAAGAACTTATAATAGCGATGGAGAATATGGTAAATTTCGACACGATAGTTGAAAGAGATACACAGGTTCTCTTGGATTACATAGACAAAATGTTCAGGATTCTTGCAGTAGAACTTGGGATGGATATCCCTTACGAAAGCTTCAAAAAAATATATTATTATCTTGCAAGAAATTTCGTCGGTTTTAATGAAGCGGAACCTTTGCTGAGAGATTATTTTGTCGAGGACATTGAATGCAACGGCGCGAAAACGCCGATATATATTGTTCACAGAGTTTTTAGAAATCTTAGAACAAATGTTATTTTCAACGACGAGGACAAGCTTGCGAGCTTCGTCGAGAAACTCGCTCAAAGAGTCGGAAAATATATTTCATACGCTTCCCCTATTCTCGATGGAAGCCTTCCTGATGGAAGCAGAGTAAACGCGACTTACACAAAAGATATCAGTTCCAGAGGACCGACATTTACAATAAGAAAATTCACAAAAGAACCTTGGACTCCTCCCCAATTAATCGGCTTCAACACTTTGAGTCCCGAAATGCTTGCATATCTTTGGTTGCTTATTGAAAACGAAATGAATATCCTTATAATTGGCGGAACGTCGTCGGGAAAAACAACTTTGCTTAATGCAATGGCATTTTTTATTCCCCCCGAATCTCGTGTTGTATCTATTGAAGATACAAGAGAATTAAATCTTCCGAGGGAGAACTGGCTTCCAAGCGTCGCGCGTTCAGCAACGGGACTTGCGGGACTTGGAGAAATAGATTTGTTCGCTTTGCTTAGAAGTTCATTCAGGCAAAATCCAGATTATGTAATAGTTGGAGAAGTCAGGGGAAAAGAGGCTTTCGTTTTATTCCAAGGAATGGCTTCAGGACATTCGTCAATAAGCACGATGCACGCGGATTCAGTTGACACAGTCATTAAAAGATTGGAAACTCCACCTATTGAACTTTCTCCGTCGCTGATAAACGTTCTCGATGCCGTTTGCGTTATGACGCACGCGGTTGTAAAAAAACAGGAAACAAGAAAATTAAAAGAGATAGTTGAAATAATAAATATAACTCCCGAAGGAATTGCGTTAACGAACACGCCTTTCACATGGAATCCTGCAGACGATAGTTTTTATTTTAAGAGAAATAGCAAAATATTCGAGAAGATTTCCCACACCTCCGGACAGAGGATAGAGGAAATAGAATTAGAATTCAGGAGAAGAGTCAAGATACTATATTCCATGTATCAAAGAAAAATATTCGGATTTGAAAAAGTTCAGGAGATTGTAAATGAATATTACAAGAAACCAGAAAAAGTCCTGAGAGATTTTGGAATCGAGTAAAGATTGAACAGAATTATAAATTAATCTTATCTATTTTTCATTTCAATAAGTCTTCTTAAGGTTTTTTTCCCTTCGTCCGTTTTTTCCAGGGATTTGTAAAAGTTTCTTGTCATTTCAAGCTGTGAATTTATAAATTCCACTTGTTGTTTGCTCCATTCTCTATCAGATACACTCTTCATGAACTCAACCCAAAAATTGATAAAGTTTTCCCGGTCTTCTTTATTTGTTTTCCCAGGTTTCATGAAAATTCTTTTTGTTTTTTGCATTTTTTCTATTTTTTATAAGTTCTTCAAATTTATTAACCTTATTATAATCAATCTGCCCTTTAAACAATTTTTCAATAAACAGGGCGTCTTCAATGTCTTTGTCAGAAGAAAGATAGTATCTCTTGAAAGCTATTTGTCTTTCCAATGAAGATATTTTTATTTTGAATTTAGGATGAATAACTGTCAGGAAATTATCAAATGTCTCTTCATCAAGAGCATCTTTTGGAAATTTAACTTCAAAGTTTGGAGTTCCGTAATTTGTTCTTGCAAATCTGATAGAATATCCGTCTTTTAGATAATCAAAGATTTCATTTCCATCTTCCGCATTCAGGCACCAAAAACCGCTTCTTTTTAATTCATTATATAATTTTAAGAAAATTCCTTTGTTTATCGGTTTTATAAAGACATCTATATCGTCCGTGGTTCTTGGCCTTCCCAATAATATTGAAACATATCCAGAAATAATAACATAATCGGTATATTCTTCAAGTATCTGCAAAAATTCCATGACAAATTTGTCAAGCTCTCCAATTTCCCTGTCTGTGATTATCTTTCTTTTTTCAGCATCATATTCCATGAAAGAATCAGGAATATCAATTTTTTATAGTTTGTTGTGAATTTTAAGGCAGTTTGGGATTGAGTGAGAAAAATAGATTCTGGAAAAGATTGTTTAAAGGAAAATAAACAACCACGAGGGAAAAATCTTCGACTTCAGAAAAGTCCAGGAAATAATAAACGAGTATTATAAAAAACCTGAAAAAATTCTGGCAGATTTTGGAATTGAGTGAAATACGACTAAGACATCTTATAAAAAATAATTTAATTTATGTGAAGCAAAAAAGCCTTCTAGAATTATATATTACTCCACCAGCAGTACAACCACTTATTTTATCTATGTCAATACAATTCCCCGACAAATCTGCAGGACATACTGATGGGTCAATCCTGTTTCCATCGCAAGTATCGCTGACACTGCTAAAATCCCCGCAGAAGGTGCTGTCCCAAGGATTATAACAATCTCCCAAGTTACACGTTCCCTTATATCCTGAAGGGCTAACTTGGGTTGAGCAATCCATCAAAGTATTTATCCCAGAGACGGGACTTCCTGTGCCGGGAAGACAGTTGGCACTGCCGGGGCTACCAGAGCATCCAAAATCATAAGTCGTTCCGGAATAGTCTTGTACAGCCAGAGGTCCTTCGCAACGAGAGGCACTATAAGTAAGGCTGGCAGTATCAATCCCGCAATTTATTGTTGTTGTTATTGATGACGCTCTATTGCAAGAATCTTTAGTTGAAGCATACAGATATCGGGAATCTTTGCACGTGCCTAGGGTACTAGTTTTATCCGTATACAAAATTTCTTTATTGTTTATCGCATCCTGCAAACTTTCTCCCGAGGAGATTTCAACTTCCGATGCCAACATATATTTCTTGAGATTTGATGGGGGACTGTATGTTGTTCCCACGCTTGAATCACCACACAAATTTCTTGCAGAAGAAAATGCTTCGCTTAATTTCATTTCAACACGGTTCCCATTTTCCTTTGTAGCAATCCAAATTTCGCTTGGCTTGTGTCCTGAAATTAGTGTCGCAGGGTCAGAAATAGTTTTGAAAGAATTTTTATCATTAATCAAAGGACCCGAACCAACGTAATAAGGGTCTTGATTTGAATAACTTAATTTTATATAAGTGGCGTAAACTTGTACAGATCCTGATGTTCTAAGCCCGGTTTGAGAAACAGACTTTAACATTATTTTTAGATTGTTTGCAACATTCTGGCAATTTGCTCCCCATGCAGAGCAGGTTATGGTTTCTGTTGAGCTTGAGTACCATGCTGAATTTGAATTTTTATTCAATGTTGTTACGGGAGTGCAATGTTGACTCGCCAAGTTCTCAGAATCGCAAATCTTGTATTCAATTGCTCTCCTGTTTCCGGTTGAGGCATATATAAAAAGTTGGACCGTCATTGTTGTTCCTTTAATATCTGTAGGAGAGGTTGTTTCAAAGTTTTCATTGTAATTGGTTGTTGATGTAAAAACATAATCTCTAGTGCTTAATGAAGAAGAATCCTCATCAGAATCCTCATCAACTAAAATATAATGATTTGAAATTTGGGGACCGGAACTTCCTGTATATGTTTCCCATTCGCGAACAATGTTGGGAGATGTTGGAAGTATGTTAAATATAGTGGGAGAAGGATTTACTATCCCCAAAGAAGTTCTGCCTATCGCCGATGCCAATGTTTCCGATGCTCCTGTTGTTCCGCTGAAAACGCCATTGATGTTGCTTGCAGACTCCCATTTCACGGAGCCTTGTTTGTTGACAGCGGCGTTTATTGTGAAAATTCCAAGAATTAAAATTGAAAAAACAAACAAGAAAATAAAAGAATATTTTACAGCCACCCCCATTTTATTTCATAGCGATTTAAATTTATAAATTTAAGCAAAATTTAATAATATCTCTTTCCATTTTTAATCCATATCAAAATAGGATATATAACAATAAAATGGAGAGGGATGCATCGTTTCTGGAGCAGATGGCCAAGTCAATGGAAGATTTGGAAACAAGCCTTGAAGATTATTTCAAAAAAAGGGATGTTGAGAATTTCAACAAAACCAAGAAAACGATGATTGATATCCAAAGAAAAATCCTGGGGGCGATAAATGCTATCTAAAAAGGAGGATTTTTTTCTTGATTTTAAAAAAGACATTGCGCGAGAAATAAAGATGGTCAAGGAATTAAATGTTTTCTTAAAAGAATTTGAGAATAAAAAAAATTTCAAAGACAGGCAGGCTATTGACGAAAATGTGAGACATCTGAAAAATTCTGTGGAAGAAGTCAGCCAGCAGATGATTGAAAATTTGAGCGGGATTTCAATAAATGCGCCATTAAAATTGCAAATCCCGGAAATAAAAGATGAGAAGAAAGATGTTGCAAAATCAGGGAAAAAATCCAACACATCAAAAATATTTGATTTTCTAAAATTTCAAAACAAATATAAAATTTCCGGCATTGAGAAAAGCACGCTCAAAAGAATAAAGAAAAAAGAAGAGGAAGAAAAAGTAGAAAAGGGGAGAATAAAAAAACCAAGCCTCTACGTTGGTTATGCAAATAAATTATTCTCGGACTTTTCTGCAGATTTGGTAAAAAAATACAAGTTAAGAGAATTGCAGGCAGATTTGATGAAAGCCAACATGAATTTCTTGCTTAGAAGCTACATCTCAGTCATGATTTTAACGACGCTGATTTCTTTTTTCGTTTCCATTTTCCTGGTAATATTTTTCCTTTTCTTCAATCTTCAAGCCACATTGCCCATAGTCACATTGACAGAAGAAAATATATTTATAAGATTCTTAGAAACATTCTGGCTGATTGGCGTTTTGCCGATGTCGACGCTCCTCTTTATGTATTTTTATCCGTCCCTTGAAAAAGATTCCGTAGAAAAAAGAGTTGATTTGGAACTTCCTTTTGCAACTATAAATATGGCGGCAATTTCCGGTTCGCTTATTGATCCGACAAAAATGTTCAACATAATAATTTCAACCCAAGAATATCCCGCTCTTGAAAGAGAATTCACAAAGCTGCTCAATTCTGTAAATGTTTTGGGACAGGATTTTATTTCCGCGTTGAGAAATAGCGGATTCAATACTGCAAGCAAAAAACTCTCGGCGTTATTCAACGGTTTGGCGACGACTATAAATTCTGGAGGCGATTTGCCGAGATTTTTTGAAGAGAGGGCAAAGACAATGCTTTTCGAATATAATCTTGAAAGAGAAAAATCCACGAAAGCCGCGGAGACTTTTATGGATATTTATATCAGCGTTGTCATCGCAGCGCCAATGATACTTATGCTCTTGCTTATGATGATGAGAATTTCAGGATTGGGAATTCCCTTGAGCACCGGGGCAATAACGTTGATGATGATTCTCGGCGTCGTTGGAATAAATATGGTGTTTTTAATCTTCCTTCAAATAAAACAACCAAACGTGTAAAATGAAAAAGCATATACTATTCGTTTGTAGGTATAACCGATTTAGAAGTATCCTTGCTGAAGCTTTTTTTAATAAGTATAATAAAGACAAATCAATAATTGTTAAATCTGCAGCACCAATTCGGGGAATGCCTCTAGGCGATAAGGTAAAAAGATTAGCAAAAGAATTTAAGATTAAAATTAAAGATAAACCTCACGGATTAACTTCAAAACTAATGAAATGGCAAAATATAACAGTTATTGTTGCAGACGATGTCCAAAATATCCTATTTAATGAGAATAAATCCTATGGTAAAAAAGTTATTAGTTGGCATATTCCCGACGTGAAAACAGATAATATTGATGAAATGAGAAAAATAACCCAGATTATAAAAGATAAAGTGATTAAATTAATTAAAGATACTAAAAAATGGAAATAAAAAAAATACATCTTGTCGGAATTGGAATAGCTGTGATAATTATCTCTCTTGCGTTTTTGATTTATGGAACGCGGTTTTTCTTTTTGCTTCTCGGCGTCGGAGTTATCTCAGGAGTTCTCCCATTTGTTTTGTCGATAATGCAAGAAGCAAGGGAATCTCTCGAAAAAGAGCAAATGTTTCTTGAATTTGCAAGAAATCTTGTTGAAAGCGTAAAAACAGGAACGCCTATAAGCAAGAGCATTGTCAACATAAAAGACAAAGCTTACGGAGTTTTAAGTCCGCATGTTAACAAATTAGCAAATCAAATTTATATGGGCATCCCTCTTACAATTGCATTGCAGGTTTTTTCAAAAGACGTGAACAACAGAACGATTTCCAGAGCAATTACTTTGATAGGACAGGCTGAAAAATCCGGCGGGGAAATCGGGGAAATTCTGGAGTCCGTCGCTGGAGCAGTAAATACTTCAGATAAATTGAAAAAAGAAAGAAAAGCAGTTATTTCAACTCTCGTTGTCCAAGGCTATATAATTTTCTTTGTATTTATGATAATAGTTTTAGTAATGCAATTCAAGATAATTCCTTTGCTGTCTGGAATTCAGGGAACAAGTTCCCTTGACAGCGAACTCGGAGTTTCGACGCAGTTTGACAGCGTTCAAGGAGAAGTCACAAATTCGTTTTTGTATCTTATTTTAATTCAGGGATTATTCTCGGGACTAGCGATAGGAAAACTTGCTGAAGGCAGCATAAAATCAGGGGTGAAACATTCTTTCGGGCTGGTTATGATGGCTTTCGTTATTTCATCCGGCGCGAATATATTTTTTGGTTAGCCGTCCAAAATGAAAATATAAAAAGTCAAAATGCCTTTTTTGGAAATGAAAAAGAACGGTGCGACGCATCTTGGTTTTATCTTGTCTTTTGTAATCTTCATAATGTTCATAGTTTTCATGTTCTCGGCAATAGAGCCATTTTTAAAAACGCAGGCGAGCAAACAGTCGCTTCTTGATTTGCTTAGATTTTCTGTTGTTGAGAATGTTAAAGTTGAGGATTTAACTATTATGACTATAGAAATTACTTTTGCTCTTGACACGTCAAAAGAATGCATAAAAATTACTGGAGGAGAAATCCATGATATTTATAATTCGGGACAGGAGTTAACAATTAAAGACGGAGAGGATAATCTCCTTGGTTATGGGGATTCTGGAGGCAATTTAGTTATATCTCCTTTGCCCGCAGACAATTTATTAAAGATTTACTACGCCTCTAATTGGAATAAAGGTTCTCCAAATTATGAAGGGGGGTCTGGATGCGGCACCAATAATCTTGGACAATCTGAATACGATATTGGTTTTATAAAAGAAGAACAGACGCAGATTCTTGAATCAAATATTTTTTCATTAATAGACCGTTACGAGGCAGATTATGAACAATTAAAAATAGATTTGGGAATTCCTGAGGGAAGCGAATTCACTTTCAGTTTCAAGCTTGCAAACGAAACAATAATAGAGCCCGAAGGATTTAGCCTTCCCGACACAGATATTTATGCCTCTGCGTTTCCATTGCAATATCTCGACGAGGAAGCAAACTTTCAAATAGGATTTTTGACGATTAAGGTGTGGTAAGCAGGGGGACACCCCCCTGCAAAACCCCTAAGAAAAAAAATAAAATGAAAATACAAAAAAACAAACGCGGTTGGATTAAAATTGTTGAGGCTTTCACAAGCATACTTCTTATAGCCGGCGCGCTTATTATAATAATAAACAGCATCGGACTTCACATCCCGGATTCTTCTTTGCAAGTTTATGACACAGAATATGCAATCCTTAAGGAGATACAATTGAGCAGTTCTTTAAGAGAAGAAATCTTGGCTGTTACAATACCTCCTCCCATTATATGGGCTAATTTTGGCGCCAATTTAAATGAAGTCAAAAATAAAATAGAATTCCGCGCGCCGGGATATTTAACTTGCGAGGCGCAACTTTGCGAAATCGACGATGATTGCGTTTCAAATACAATTCCAACAGACAGAGATATTTATGTGCAATCAGCATTTTTCGGCGCAAAACAAGACTCTTATAATCCAAGAAAATTAAATTTGTTTTGCTGGGTGCAGGG
>CAYINP010000002.1:10920-19430 GCA_964364785.1 Candidatus Woesearchaeota archaeon
ATGAAAACAAAAAAAATATACAATTACGGAATTGACGTCGACAAGGAAACTTTAAAACAATTCAAGAATTGCTACTCTGAAAAATTTGTCGTCGCGGCGGCGTTGATGCCCGACGCGCATTTGGGTTATGCAGCGCCGATAGGCGCGGTTTTAAAAACGAAAAAATTCGTTGTTCCAGCGTGGGTTGGATTTGACATCGGTTGCGGATTAATTGCAATAAAAATACACGGAAAAAATCTTGTCGAAAAAATAAGGGAAAATAAAGACAAGATTTACAACGCAATCCTGAGAAAAATTCCGATGGGCGCGGGAAATTATAACAAGGAAAGTGAAATTACTGAGAAAACAAAAAAGGATTTTAAAAATCTCCTTGAAAAATTTGAGAAAAAGCCCTATGATAAAAACATAAGAAATTATTTGGAGACAAACTCCCTAAAACATCTTGGAACTCTTGGCGGGGGAAATCATTTCATTGAACTTGGAACAAATGAGCAGAGAGATACTCCATTTGCAAAACCCTCGAAGAAAAAAAATGGAGAATTGTGGCTTGTTATTCATTCTGGAAGCCGAGGTATTGGACACACTGTTGCAAAAAAATATATGATTAGCGCTTCAGGAAGCAAGGAAAAAGAAAATTATGAAAAGACTTTCCCTTTAGATTCGTCGTTGGAAATCGGAAAAGAATATTTGAACGTTCTTGAATTTGGCTTGGATTACGCTTTATTAAACCGCTTGGAAATGGCTTACAAAGTTATTGAAACATTGAAAGAAATTCTTCACGAGAATTTGAAATATGAAGTCTGGGTTAACAAAAATCACAATCACGCCGTCGAGGAAAAAGGATTTTTTATTCACAGAAAAGGCGCAACTCCTGCGAAAAAGGGCGAACGCGGAATTATACCAGGAAACATGAGAGATGGAAGTTTTCTCGTTGTGGGGAAGGGAAACGCGAAATTTCTTTTTTCTTCTTCGCATGGAGCAGGAAGAAGTTTGAGCAGAAAAGAGGCGAGGGAAAAATATACCATGAAAGAATTTGCCGAGGCAATGAAGGGAATAAAGGGAAATGTTTCAAGCAGAACGCTTGATGAACTTCCAATGGCTTACAAGAACATTTCTGAAGTAATGAACGCGCAAAAAGAATCTGTCAAAACAGTGAGACATATAAGACCGATAATAAACTGGAAGGGTTAAATAAAAAAGATTTATAAAATATAATTCATTATGCTAAGAATGAAAAGAGAGAGTTTAATTTTGTCTGTATTATTTTTATTTGTGTTTTTATCTTCAGGTATTTTTGCGGAAGTAAGGGGTTTTGTTGTCGATGGAAAAGTTTGTCCAAGTGGACAGACAAAGCTAATGGGATTTTCCGATCTTACAAATGCTCACGGGGAATTAGCAGCCCAAACTAATTATGATTATTCTCTATGTCTGAATTTTGCTGGAAGTCTAGTATGTTCCCAAACTCTTGATGACAATGGGAACCCTGTCAACAAAGTAATCGGACTTTCCTCGACGACAAACGCGCACGCGGAAGTTCCGATTTTAACCGCATATACGACAAATGTTTGCTACGGGGATTTGTCTTGCATTTTTACTACTGACCCTACCTGCCCATCAACTCATAATTTAGGAATCCTTTCACTCTCTGGAGAATCAAATGCGCATATAGGTGCGTTTGCAGACTACACAACAAAAATCTGCTGCACTTCTCCAACGGCGAGCAATGTTTATTGGTCTAAGAATGGAAATACTAAGATAGACGTTACAGATGTTGTTCCAGGAACAACGCAGGTAAAAATTGTTGTAAAAAACCTGGCGGCAACCACAGCGTTTAATTTTGAGATATGGGAAGAAGATACTATTGGCATTTTTGGCAATGATGATGAAATAATAACGGGAGCAAACGCTTTAAGCGGAACTACCAATGCGAATGGAAATGCAGTTGTTCCTTGGATTATAACGCAAAAAAATCTTGACGATGCAGGCACAGGGGATATGCAATTTTATTTTAAAGTCTTGAATCAAGGAAATTTGATTGCAACAAGCCAGAATTTGGAAATAAGAACTGTCCTAAGCGAAACATTTTGCGACAACATTCAACTTTGCGAATCTTACGATGGTGGAAGTGACGCGGAAAACAACTGCATCGACGATGTTTGCTCTGTTGCAACATCCAGCGTTGGAAAATTCAGTTGCGATCCTCTTGCAGAAGAAAGTTGTTATTGTGATTGGGATGCTACTGATTCGAGTTGTTCTGGAGTTGCCGAGACGCTTATATTTAATGAAGCGGGAGAAGTAACAAATAGCGTATTGTGTGCAATTGAATACGGAGACCTAGTTGGAAGCTGTTCAGAGGGAGCAGAAACTATAACTTCTTCTTGGACGGGGATAGCAACATTAGATGGAGAAGTTATTGAAGGTGTTGGAAATATTGCAGAATGCAATGGGATTGAAAAATGCGAGAGTTGCCTGATAGGAGGCACCCAAGAGGTCGCCTGTCCGTCTCTCATTCAACTCCCATTTTTTGGAGCATATAATTTTGTTATCGCAGGATTGTTGATTACGCTGATTTATGTAATCTTTAATTTAATGGAAAAACAGAAAAAATCTTTAAAAAATAAAAGACGACGTTAATTTTTCTTTTCGGAAAACTTATAAAACTAATTCGCCATTATTTGATATGAAAAGACTGGTGATATTTTCTCTGTTAGTCGTGCTTATTTCAAGTTTTGTCCTTGGCATCAGCATTGGAAAACCTAGCCACTCCATTGAAACAAGCTATTCTCTTGAAAGTTTTTTGAAAGGATGGATAAATATAAGCTTTGAGGACGACCCTTCGGATTCCACTTTTAAAACCAGCGAGGGAGATGAGATTAACATCTTGGATTTAATTGCCTTAAGCGAATTAGATATTTTAAACTATCAATGCAATCCAATAGATTGCACATCTGCTTATGCTTCGACGGAGGAAATTGTCGAACCATTCTCTTTGGCAGATAGAGAGTCTAAAGTTATTGGATTAAGATTTTCTGGGGGAGAACTAGGCGCAGATATCAAAGATTTCTCAATAAGCATAAATTCTGATGCCCCCGAATCCACATTCAAGCAATTATTCATTGACGCTGGAGACGATGGAATTTTTGAATGGATTTCAGAAATGCCTTCTGGAAATTTTTACAATGAAGATTATGGCTGTTTTGATTTTACTGGAAGCGAACTAAATATTGCGGCCCCTGCCGTTTATTGCGAGAAAATAAATGTCCCAATAGCACCAGAAGTTGAAATCGGAGCAAATGTAGTTAGGATTACAGAAACTCCAGTGAGCGCAACATTTACATTTACCATAACACCTGTAGATGAAACAAACAAAAAAACTGCAAACTGCGACGCTACCACCTTGAGCGGGGGAAGAATAGGATGTGTTCCTGGAAACTTTAAGATAGACAAGCAACAAGATTATTATATATGCATAAAACCAAAAACTTCCGGAGACAACGACAAATACAGAATTCTTTCAGAGACTGCAGGGGATGTTTGCGGTTATTCCACAGAGAAGAAATTTCCAAAAGATTTTGATATATTCGCAAAACCCGGAAAATTTGAAGCGGTGGGAGATCTTGAATTTAATAGTGAAGAGAAAGTTGGCAAAAATATTGAGAAAACAATAGAAGATTATATCTCAGAAAAGTATGGAAATGATTGCAGTGATGAATGCATTGTTCCAATAAGATTTACTGCAGGAAAAATATCAAACCAAGAAATAACGATCTCCACCGTTGGAGCAAGATATACTCTTGATGGGGTGTCCTATCCAGAAACAGAATATTTCCCGATTTACGACGTTGAAAAAACTCCCGCAACAATAAGCTCCGATTTTGTCCAATTGAATCTTAACGACGCCGAATTTTCTCTTCCAGCAAAGATTGGAAGCAACCAATTTAAATTAAGTCTTAACGGCACGGAAATATTTTCCGAGGCAATCAAGGTCGAGCCTGTTCCAAAGATTATTTCATTGAATCCGACGGTAGTTGCTGCCGCCTTGCCAACAGAATTTTTTGTCAAAGTTGAATTGTTTGGAAACGGAACAAGAATAACAAAATATAAATGGAGTTTCGACGGAGAAATCCAGGAAACAACGGAAGAATTTGCAATCTATGCTTTTGACGAAATAGGCCCCTATGCTGTTGATATAACTATAACAGATTCAACCGGAAAAACTTCAACAAAATCATTTACAGTTCAGGCGGCGTCGCCGAAAGACGCAGTAAATATGCTTCTTGCAAGAAACATTAATAGTTTGAATGGGATAAAAACAACTCTTGAAAGTCTCAATCCGTTTGATAGAAATTCCCTTAATCAAATTTTAGCACTTGATGAAGCGGAAACAATAATGGGAGAATTGCAACAGGCAAACGCAACGGCTATTTCCGATGATGATTACATTGCTATAATGGGGGATTTAGTTTCAATAACAATTCCAAATTCATTGAGTGCGACGAAGAATGTGAAATCCCTTCCATTTTTCCCAAACGAAGAAAGTGTCAATCTTGAAATTTTGAAAAGCGTTGGAGAAGGGAGTTATGAAGATTCGGAAGCGTATACTAATGCTATTTTATCTTGGAACGCCGCCAATATTCCTGCGAAAATAAGTTCAAGAGAATTCACGGCAACTTATGAAGATTATCAGGAAGAAATATTAAATGTCTTTGAATTTCAAATCGGAGAAAATACTGCAATAGATGGAGCTTATCTTATTATTCCTGAATTTGAAAATCTTGTTTTTGACAATGATTATTCAGAAAAAATAGAAGAAGGATATGTCTCGATTCAATTGAACGGCGGAGAAAAGATAATCTTCTCAACCACCGAAGATATTGAATTCTCTGAATTGCCCGCATTTATTTCCCCCCTTTTAAATCGTCTTTCCATTCAAAAAGTAAACATACTGGATATAGAAGTTATTTCATCGCTGACATTAATAATACTTGTAACACTTCTAGTTGGATTTATAGGGTTCATCGCTTACATAGCAATGCAACAATGGTACAAAAAGAAATACGAAAATTATCTCTTCAAAAACAGAAACGATTTGTTCAATATTGTCTCTTACGTTCATAATATGAAAAAACAGGGTGTTGAGGATAATAAAGTTGCTTCCGGATTAAAGAAATCCAATTGGAACTCCGAACAGGTTGATTATATAATGAAGAAATATTACGGCAAGAGAACAGGAATGTTTGAGATTCCCCTCGGCGAACTGTTCAGATTCGTAAGACATCCGAAGACTTTTTTCGGAAATTCAGGCGCGAAAATTTAATAAAGGGTTTAATATTTTAAGAAAAGCGAAAATGGCAATAAAAATAATGGCTAATTTTTTCAAGAGAATTCTCTCAAGTATATTCAAAGGAAAGAGGGAAATAAAGCTCGGTTTTTATGGACCTCCAAACGCGGGAAAAACTTCGCTGGCAAACAGAATTTGCAAGGATTTTACGGGAGAGGAAATTGGGAGCGTTAGCAAAGTCCCTCACGAAACAAGAAGTGTCCAGTTCAAAGAACAGGTTGAGATAGTTCACAATGGAAAAAAGATAATGTTCAAGATGATTGATACTCCTGGAATTGCGACAAAAATAGATTACGAGGATTTTTTAAAATATAAAATAAAAAAAGCGGACTCTAAAAAAAGAGCGAAGGAAGCAACGCAGGGAGTAATAGAATCAATAAAGTGGCTTGACGATATGGATGTTGTCGTCGTGGTTTTGGACGCCGCTGAAAATCCTTATAACCAAGTAAATATTACAATAATAGGAAACCTTGCGGCGAGAAAGATTCCCGTGCTCATAGTCGCCAATAAAATCGACTTGAAAAAAGCGGATATGAAGAGAATTGAGGCGGCTTTTCCAGAATATGAGGTTGTTGGGATAAGCGCGAGATACGGGAAAAATCTAGAGGAATTTTACGAGTCGCTGTTTAAACTTGCGAAGAAAATTTAGAGGATAAAATGAAAAAAAGAGTGGGTAAGATAAAGGGATTCACGATAAACTTCATGCCTTATTCGGAAATCTCGGGTTTAGATTCGGCAAAAAGAGTAAGAAAGATTCTCGATGTTATTTTGAGTAACAGTATACTTATTCTTCAAGGAAGATTAAGACCTGAAGAGGAAACAAGATTAATTGAAGACACAATGGCAATGATAGGGCATGTAAAAGATTTCAAGGGCGTTGAGCTTGCAGTTATTTCTGGCGGAAACGAAAGCGCATTTGGGAAAGTAAGAATGGGAATTGTCAACGCGCTTTCAGGAAGAGATTTAGGAGCTGTTACAATAATAGGGCCTGCAACAATTGTAAAAGAAATAAAAAGAAATCCTAAGAAGATTGAGTTGCTTTTGAATAGATAATTAGATTGTTCTAGAGTTATTTCTACACTTCATTTTTATTTCAAATATGTTGTTATATGTAAATTCGAATTCACCGTTATTGTTTCGCCTTGCGATTTCCGAAGTGACCCTAAATTTCAAGTTTTGTTCAAGAGATTTTAATACTTTTTCCAGTTCAAATCCGGGAGTTAAAGAATCAACAACGCAAAAATTATTTCTTCCGTAAATTATCTTTCCGACAATTGCATCAGGTTCTTTAAGATTGCTTATTGCAAAATACGTTCCAGCAAAAATCGCAAGAGAAGACGATAAAGTCACGCCGGCATACTTCAATAAATCTTTCATTCTCAGCAGATATAAAATGTCTATATAAAGATTATTGCAGAAACTTTATATAATTTAGAAATCTCTTTTGGCAATGCCAATGTCGTCCTCTGATATTGGATTAATAAAGCACAATAGCAATATAAAAGATGCCACACCAATGCGTACATTGCGGAGAAATGTATCCTGTCGGAAGCAAGGAAATTCTAGAAGGATGCAAAGATTGCGGAGGGCATTTTTTCTTTTACATAAGAGACGAGCAGTTCAAAAAAGCCAAGGAAAATCCAATTGAACTTCCTAAGGAAGACAAAGAAAGAATCGAGAAAGATATAAGGGAGATGGCTAACATTGAGGACGAAATGGTTCCCGTTATTTTAGACATTGAATCTGTAAGAGTAATTAGCCCAGGAAAGTATGAAATCGACGTCGTAAATCTTTTTGGAAAAGACAGGCCAATAATATTCAAGATTGAAGAAGGCAAATATATAATTGATCTTACAATGATGAGAACAGACAAGTCTGGAATAAAATCTGAGGAAAATGGAAAAAAGAAAAAATAATTTTTCAAGTTTCCCTCGCAAAAACTTGGGAAAAAGAAAAAACGTTAATTTAATTTTAGAAGAGGTACTTGAAAATATTAATCCTTCAAAAGAGGAAATGGAATCTATGAAACGTGTGGTTGATGATTTCAAAAACAGCATTGATAAGAGGATAAAAGAAATGAAAATCAACGCCGAGGTTTTTGTCGGCGGGAGTTTTGCAAAGAAAACTATTATAAGAAAAGATGTTTATGACATAGATTTTTTTATAAGGTTTGACAAAAAACACAAAGACATATCAGAACTAACGAGAAATATCCTTTCAAACTATAAAAAGAAAGAGGTAAAAGGTTCCAGAAATTATTTTGTAATAGACAAGGGGCATTTTTTTATTGAAATAGTTCCAGTCTTGAAAGTCAGCAACCCTAGGAAATCTGAAAATGTAACAGATTTGTCTTATTCACATGTAAACTATATAAAAAAGAAAATTAAAAATCCAAAAATCCTTGATGAAATAAAGATTGCGAAAGCATTCTGTCACGCAAATGGTTGCTACGGAGCGGAATCATACATCAAAGGGTTTTCAGGATACGCGATAGAACTTCTTGTTTACAATTACGGGGGTTTTATAAATTTCATAAAAGCGTTTGAGAAAATCCAGAGCAAATCTGTTGTAGACATTGAAAAACATTATAAAAATAAAAACGAAGTTTTTATGGATATCAACGCGTCTAAATTGCATTCTCCAGTAATATTGGTTGACCCGACTTTCAAAGGCAGAAACGCTTTAGCGGCATTGTCTTATGAAACTCTTGAAAAATTCAAAAAAGTCTGCAAAGAATTTCTGAAAAATCCAAGCAAAAAGTTCTTTGAAGAAAAGAAATTGGATTTGGAAAAGATTGAAATTCAAGCGAAAAAGAAAAAACTTGATTTCGTTTTATTGAAATGTGAAACTGATAAGCAAGAAGGCGATATTGCAGGAACAAAATTATTGAAATTTTACAATCATCTTACGAGTGAGATAGACAAATATTTTGATGTAAAATCGCGCGGATTTGAATACAAAAACGAAAAAACCGCGAGATATTATTTTGCCGCGAAAAGAAAAAAAGAAATAATTTTTAACGGGCCAATGATTAAGCAGGAAGAAAACGTGAAAAATTTCAAAAAGAAGCACAAGAGTATTTTTTACAAATCTGGAAAAATTTACGCAAGAGAAAAAGTAAATTTTTCATTGAAAGAATTTTTGATAAACTGGAAAAAGAAAAATAGGG
>CAYINP010000002.1:19530-23725 GCA_964364785.1 Candidatus Woesearchaeota archaeon
TTACTTCATCGCCTTTTCAAACAAAGCCGCGAAAGATTGTGCGAAGAATTCTGAGTTAAGCCATATTGCAGAATCCTCATCGGAGCTTTTTGAAATATAGAAAAGCATTTCCTTTTTGTCAACAATGAAGAATTTTGAATTCAAATTTACTTTCTTTATTTTTATTCCAAATTTATCAGATAGTAACTTTATTGTCTTTTCATCTCCCGAAAGAGCAACGCTTACTTTTACGCCGGATCTTTTTAATATGTCAAATGTTTGCCTGAAGAGTTTCAGCTTTGAGGCAAATTCCTGGGCACTTGTGCAAATTATAACTTCTTCTTTTGCATTTGTAATAAGTTCTTTTATGTGATTTGAGATATTCAACTTTCCCTTTAATGCAAGAGACAATTCTTCATTCTTTATTGGATTCATACCTTCAGTATAAAGTTCTTCGAGTTTTGAATAATCGTCTGTGCTTCTTATCTTGGATAATTCAATTATTCTCTCGCTTGCTTCTTTTTTTACGTTGTTTTTTAATTTCTCAAGAATTATTTTTGGCTTTACACCAAGATATTTTACGGGCTTGTCCAATTTTGCTATTGCGAAACCGCGCTTTTCAAGGCTTTCAAGAACGTCATAAGTTCTGCTTCTTGGTATTCCAGAAGCTTCAGCCACTTCTGCAGCCGACGCTATTCCTTTCTTCAAAAGGGCAAGCCATACTTTCGTTTCATATATGTTCAATCCGAAATAGTCCTTAATTCTATTTACAAGTTCCTGCTTCACTATCATAAAAACCCTAAAATAATTGGTTTTATAAAGCTTCCTTTTTGTCACTTTTCAAAAGTGGGAACAAAACTGAAAGATTTAAATAGGAAAATTCTAAAAAACTTTATGTTATTTACATATCAAATAATGACTAGCACTGGAAACGGCGAAGTTTCTCAAGTTTTAAGCGAATTAGGTTACAAACCAAATATCTATGGAGAACATTGGAAAAGTTCAACAAGACTTCAACTGCACGATGCTCGCGGATTTTTGGAACATTATAAAAAACATTTTGAAAAAAGCCCAGAATATTTAGAGCATCCGGAAACGCGCATTACTGCAGACCCTGAAAGTGATTCAAGTAAACTTGCAAAAACGCTAAGAGACGAGATTATAAATATAAAGGCGGAGTTATCTAAAAAATTTAAAACGCACTCATTTAGAATTGTGGAGGGATTTGATAAAAACGGGCTACCAGTGGATAGATTAGAGACTATCTAGAAAAGCAAATAGCCCGCCGCGATTCCCAGGAAAATTCCCGTTGTTATGAAAGGCATAGCAGGATAGAATTTTCTTTTCTCGGCAAAGAAAAACAAGTAAGACAAACCAAGCGCCGCGCCCAAAATAACAAGAAGCGCGGGCATTAATCCAAGAGTTTTTAGCATTACTCCTGCAGTAATTATTGGGAAAACAACATCGCCACCGCCGAGAATCGCGATGTTGACTTTTACTTTCTTTTCTTTTAGTTTAGAGTTACTTGATTCTTTCAATTTCATCATTTGCATCTTTACTTTCTTTGAGACATAAGGAACAAAAAATCCAGAGAAGATGTTCAACTGATTTATTTGATACTTTGCCATCTTCTGCATTATTCCTGAATGCCAAACTGCCCAAGCATCGTAAACCGAAATCAAAATTAACAAAAGAATAATTGTGTAAATATTTAATATCGGAACAAAAACCGCCGCGATTCCTGGATAAATTAAAAGCTCCGTAAAATTATGAACGAGAAAGTTTCTTTTGTATATTTTTATGTAAGCAAGAGGCAAGGCAACTGCGAGAGCAATAATCCAAGACATCGGAAAAGTATAAGATAAGAAATTTATTTTGGAAGACAACCCAATTTCATATGAAAGAACATTGAAAGCAATAACCAAAGAAATTACGATGACTAGGAAAAACCACAACCGCAGAAAAAACTCGGCGTTCAAACGCGTTAGAAATAATAGCAAAGAAATCGCAATCATAAACGCAATTATAACTGAAACAAAAGCGTAACTGAATTCGCTTTTTTCTTTCAACTCGGGAGTTTCCAAACCAAAAGGAAGTTCTGGAGCAGAAACATTTGTTTCAACACCGTCGGAGATTCTCACAGAAGAATAAAAATTCACGACATAAAGTCCAATCAGTTGAGTAATTATAAACATTGCGAGAAGAATAATTGTAATTTTTACGTTGTGCTTCATAACAGGGAAAAGGAAAAGTTGTTTTTAAATTATTATCTCAGTTTCAAAGTTTCCAAGAGTCTTGGGACATTAGTTTCAATTCTATGAAGTTTGTACAATGAGGAAGCCAAGTCGAGAGATTTTGAAACTTCCCCGTGATTTATTATAATTCTCTTCGGCTTCGGCACAATCCGGGAAAAGAAAGACATTATCTCATTTCTTCCAGCGTGGGCAGTCAAACCATAAACTGTGTTGTGGACTTCGAGATTTATTTTTACATTCTCTTCTCTTCCCTCGACAATCATTCTTGTTTCTTTCAATCCGTCTTGAATTTGCCTTCCAAGAGAACCTGAACCTTGGTAACAAACAAAAATAAGGGAATTCTTTGAGCTAGAAGCAAACTCACGCAAGTATTCCACGGAAGCTCCGCCTGTAAGCATTCCCGAAGTTGCGAGAACAACACAGGGCCCGCCTTCAATTACTTTTTTTCTTTCCTGCGGAGAACCAACACGCGAGAAAACTTCTGATGTAAAAGGATTTTTGTCTGCGAATGTTAAAGATTTCAAACTGTTACTCAAAAAATCTGGGTATGCCGTATGTATTGCATTGATGTCCCAAATCATTCCGTCAATGTAAACAGGAATATTTTCCATCTTCCCAGTTTTTATTGCGTCTTCAAGAATCATCATTGTTTCTTGCGCTCTTCCCAAGCCTAATTCTGGAATTAAAACTTTTCCACCACGGCTTAAAGTTTTATTTATAAGTTCAATTAATTTTCCTTCCGCTTCCACTCTCGGAGGAAGAACGTCCGTTTTCGCACCGTATGTTGATTCAGTTATAACTGATTCCAATCTTGGAAAATTTGTCACGGCAGGATCCAACAATCTTGTTTTCCCATATTTGTAATCTCCAGTATAAAGCAAATTGTGCGCTCCATTTCCAATGTTAAGATGAGCCATCGCGCTTCCCAAAACGTGTCCTGCATTTACAAAAGTCAATCTTATGTCTGAAGTCACGTCGGTAACTTCGTTGTAGTTCAAACAAATGCTGTGCTTTACCATTTCTTTAATGTCTGAAGAAGAAAACAAAGGCGCTTCCGCCTGCTTGTATGCGACACTTATAAAATCCAATGCGAGCAAAGCTGAAATATCTCTCGTCGGAGGAGTCATGTAGATTGGACCGCGGTAACCCATTTTGTATAAATATGGAACAAAACCAGAGTGGTCTATGTGCGCGTGGCTCAGAATTACAGCGTCAAGCTGATTCAAATCAAATTCTGGAATGTTGAAATATGGAAATTTTTCCTCGCCGTGCGCGGAAACATCGACGCCACAATCGAGAAGAATTTTTGAATTTGGAGTTTGCAAAAGCATACAGCTTCTTCCAACTTGCCTTGCTGAACCTAAGAAAGTCAACCGAACCCATTCGTCGGTTTTTTCAGGATTCCATTCCTTGTAAATTTTCTTTCCGATAGAATTCAAGAATTTTCTTCTGTAATTATCATTGTCGTACAAAACTTCCCTTATGCTTTCGACAATCTTGCTATTTATCGCGGGACTTCTTTGAACTTGCGGGCTCCAAAACGTTGCTTTTTTAACTTCTTCAAGAATTGAACCCATCTTCCCAATTACTAATCCCGGTTTTTTCGCTTCAATAATCACTATGCTTCTGTTGACGTCAAAAATTATTCTTGTAATCTCCGCATCTTCTGGGACGATTTTTCTTATTTCTTTTTCAGTGTCTTCCTGAGAAAGAAGTATTTTCTCGTCGGCGCGGAGCTCAATCCTTTTTTTTATTTCATTTACAATTTTCTTTATTTCAGTTTCGCCTTCTCTGAAGAATTTTTCATTGTCCGTGTAAAGAACTATGTTTGCCCCTTCAAAGCTTACTTCCTTAACTTTTTTTTCAAGTTTGTCCGTTATTGTCTTTAAGATATCCATTTTTTAGTTTCTGAGAATTAAATTATCTCAATTTAATAAAAATAAAATCACTTCTTTTCGTCT
>CAYINP010000003.1:0-9330 GCA_964364785.1 Candidatus Woesearchaeota archaeon
ATTAGGAAGTTCTTCCAAACCCTCGCGAGTTTCTCTTTCTGAAACCAAATCCTGCAATTCAGAAAACTCTTTTTCCTGTTGTTCAAGAGACATTGAATTGACTTCTTTTACAATGCCTGAAATTGTTTTCGCAAATTTTGAAACATCTGATTTTTTCAATCCTTCATTGAACAATGAAGAAATCACAGAACCTTGCTGGGAAACTCCGGAATGCGCGAGCGCGTTTTTCAAAGCATAAGCGAGCGCCTTTTTTTCAAGATTTTTCATAGGCATTAAATTATTAAACAATCCCAATTTATAAAATATATGAATAAAAAAAGGCTATTCGGATACGCTGCGATAATAATTGGATTGTTTCTGATTTCTTTTCCCACAACAATAACCGGGGCTGTTATCGAGACGAACTTTGTTAAGGGCATAAAAATTGTTTTTGGTTTGAGTTTTGTTATTTCAGGAATTGTTTTGGTTATATCTGGACTGGAAAGGTTGAGAAGAGCAAGAACATTAAATGCCCGTGAATTAAAAAACATTGCAGAGGAGATGGGATATCGCCTAATAAACGTTAAAGAAGGTAGCGAGGTGCTAGATGAGAATGGAAATCCCATCACTGTGATTCCGCATCACCGCGAGGTTTCTCAAGGAACATATCATGGCATAAAAAAGGCCTTGTTGAGCGGAGAATCAAATTTTAGGCGTTATAACTCTGAGCATTAAGCAATTCATCGCTGTTAACATATCTCTCAAATATTTCAGGATATTCTTCTCCTGCTAGAGCGATTAGCGGTCTGATATCAACCCTTTCTTCATAAAACGGCAAGTTCAATTTTCCTATTGGATTTTTAGGAATTAAAGATTGTTCTCCAAATTGTATTTCCAGTCCCCTCTGCCTTGCTATTCTCACGCCTTCTCTAATCAAGAAGCGCTCGTCTCTTTGATTTTTAATTCTCATTTCAGAATATTCATTTTCCATATAAGTTTGATAAAAAATTTATTTATAAAGGCTTTCATTTGTCAATCAAATCCGTGCCTCTCTGCAGAGAATACAAATTATGATAGATTCCTTTTTTTCTCATCAATTCGTTATGATTTCCCATCTCCGCAATTTTTCCCTTGTCCAAAACAATAATCCTGTTTGCTTTTCTTACCGTCGAGAATCTATGCGCGATTATTATCGTTGTTCTTCCATGAATGAGCCGATTTATTCCCTCTTGCACTTTCCTTTCAGATTCAGCATCAAGGGCGGAAGTCGGTTCGTCCAAAATCAATATCTTTGGATTTTTGAGAAAAGCCATCGCAATTGCAATTCTCTGCCTTTGTCCCATGGACAGCTTTATTCCTTCTTCACCAACAACAGAAGAATATTTCTTTGGAAATTTTTCTATGAATTCATGCGCGTGCGCGGCTTTTGTCGCGCTGAGAATTTGTTCCTTTGTTGCATCTGGCTTTGCATACTTCAAATTATTTACAAGAGTCTCGTTGAAAAGATTCAAATCCTGCGGAACTATTGCTATCTGGTCTCTAAGCCATTTCAATTTTAATTTCGATATTTCAATTCCGTCGAATTTTATTTTTCCGTTTTCAGGCCTATAATATCCCAGAATCAATTCAGACAGCGTCGTTTTTCCAACTCCGCTTTTTCCGACGAGAGCAACAGTTTCCCCAGCTTTTATTTTTAAGCTCATATTTTTAAGGACTTCTTTTCCCTTTGGATATTTGAATGAGATATTTTCAAAATCTATTTCTCCCCTAAAATCGGGAATTATCTTTTCTCCGTGTTTCATCTCTTCTGGAACCATTCTTTTCAAGTTAACAAGTCTTCTTATGGAAACTGTTACTAGACGGAAATTTCTGTAAATTGCAGTAATATGGCGAAATGGCGCAAAAGCCATATTTGTATAGCCGAAGAATGTTATGAATTGTCCCGAAGTCAAATCTCCAGACCTTAGGAAAAGAATCGCCAAAGACAAAACAGAAACAAAACCAATAGTGTAAATTATGTCCTGAATCGTCGACAATTCGGCGTCTTTTTTCGTGGCATAAGCAGAAACATTCTTTAAACGACTCATTCTCTTGCCTATGTCCTCTTTTTCCTGTTCTTCCATCGCAAAATTTTTCACAAGGAAGACATTTTGAAGCTTGTCGTAGATTTTCCCATATTGCTTGCTGTAAAACCTGTCTTCGTGCAATCTTATCTTCATGAGTTTTTTTGTTTTTGCAATAGTCGCTATCGTATAAATAAAAAAAGATAATATCACCACAATAGCAAGCTGCCATTGAAGGAAAAACATTACAACGACGGCGATGATAAGCATCAAGAAATACGGCAACGTGCTTGAGAATACATCAACCAAACTATGCAATCTGTTTGCGGACCGTGTTATTTTGTCGAGGACTTCTCCGCGTCTTTCTTTTTTATGAAAAGGTATCGGCAATTTTATAAAATGGGAGTAGGAATCTGCACTCGTATCCGAATATATTTTTACTCCGAGCTTTTCTCCCATCTCAACGGTTTTATTTGAAATAAAATTTGAGCTTATGTTTACAAAGAACCACAATCCAATCAACGAGAGGATAAAATTCAAAGAAGAATTTGGAATTATCGCCAAATCAAATAATTTACCATAGATGAACGGCACTCCCGAGGCAATAAGTGAACCAACCATTGCTACTGTCAAAATTCTGATTATCTCCCTCTTGTTTCTCCTTATCAGGGCAAAAATAAATTTATTCACCTCGGACATTTTGGAAAAAGGAAAATTTGCTTAATAAATTATTTGACTGCCTTATACATTGCGTCAACGGCAAGATTTTGAAATCTCCGAAGATTGAAATTCATTCCGGAATCTTTTCCAATGACATCTGAAGAATATAGAAATATTCCGATTGGAACTTTTGAGCCAAATCTTTTAACAATTTGATAAGATTCCATATCAACGCAGTTTACAGATTCGGGCAGATTTCTTGCCAGATGCAACAATCTCTCTTTTGATTTGTCTTCCATATTTCCTGGGATAAGGGCCAAATTTGTCGTTAAAACGCCTCCGGTTTTTCCGCGAATATAGTGTGAAAAAAGATTATCGGAATCTATCCTTCCTTTAACTTTCAATTCATCAATATGTTTTTGTCCGAGAAGTCTTTCTCTAAAGAAGGTTTCGTGAAATTCTGTCGGGACATAAACTCCATTTTTTCTTCCTTTAATGGCTCCGCAAGTTCCCAAAAACAAAACCTTGTCAACCTTTCTAATGTCTTTTAAAACTTCATCCGTCGGCGGAGGGACATCTTCGTCTTTTTCCTCTTTGAATTCTCTTCTGCTAATCAAATAATTTCTATCTCTCTCGGGCATATAACATCCGTAAAAATTAATCATCTTATTTCCCATTCTTAATCTTCTCGAGAATTTCCCGGTTTTTTCCAGTTTTCCGTCAAATTTTTCTTCAATCAAATGCGGCAAGGTTCTCTTTGACAAAACATTATAAGGGCTTCCCAGAAGAACTGCAATTTTATCCATAGAAAAACATTATTTAGAAATTAATAAATTTAATGCCCGACATTCATCTTCTTCTCAAGAAGCTCGACTCTCTGTGAAAGATGATACAAGCTCGTCGAGAGCGTTTCCAAGCGCTCTGACATCTCGGAAAATTTTTGCATAAATTTTCTTCGCTTTTCCTCGGGACTTTCCTCTGAAATCTGTTCACTTGACATTGGAACTTGCGCCGAAGAATTTGCGGAAGAATTCAACATTCCAAAAAGCGGAGAGTTTTGAATCGATTTCTGCTCAAACGACGATTTTGTCTTTGATTGACTCAAGATTTTTTCTTCCTGTTGTCTTCTATACTTCTCAGACAAGTCAATAACTCTTTCTTTTTTTCCAAAACCGAAAAATCCCATATAGAAAAGTGGAAGCCATTGTTTTTAAGATTTCCTAAGATTTATAAATTTCAAGAATATTTAACCAGATGGCTATTGCAGATGTTTTAACAGTTGAGGAAATTGTCCCTGAAATTGTAGTTCAGATAAGCCAAATTAATTTGTGGATTAAAGGCTTGGGAGTTCTTGCATTGGGAGGAATTATTTATTCCATTATAATGCTTATAATTGAAAGAAAGAAAATGAAGAGGCTGGAG
Organism: Candidatus Woesearchaeota archaeon; assembly: GCA_964364785.1. Lineage (GTDB taxonomy): Archaea > Nanobdellota > Nanobdellia > Pacearchaeales > GW2011-AR1 > JACQLK01. The sequence goes on from CAYINP010000003.1 coordinate 4,125, forward strand.
AGCATAGAACAAAAAATTGATAAAATTTTAACGAGGAAAAAATAAGATATTTTTTAAATATCTGTTTCTTCAAATCGATATGGCAACGGTGAAACAAATTCTTGGGAAAATAAATCCCGGACTCTATGCTGAAAACGGGGTGGAGCTTTTGGCGAAATACAAGACTATTGACAAAATCCCCGCAGATGAAGTAAAACCGAAAGCTCTTGCAGAGCACAAAATAATTTATGATTCATCTTCCGAAGGACTTGAACCGATATATTTCTGGCTTGTGGATTTTATGGAAAACCGCGGATTGAGTTCTGAGAAACTTGTTGATAATTTTGCATCATCTCCAGGAAGCGGGCATTTTGCGGAACTTGGGCAGAGAGCGACGGTGATGCAACAGCAAGGAAGCAAAATTCTTGGAGATGTTAACACTGTTTTGAGAAGCGTCCTAAATTTGATTTATGATTTGAAGGAATTCAAAATAAGATTGGAGCATTATGACAATTTAATGGACAAAGACAAATCCACTGTTGAAGCTGCGAGGCTTTCGCTAAAACAAATTTGGGTTGACAAAGTTGATATAACCAAGGGAAATTCTGGAATAAAGGTGATGTCATTTCAAGGAGGATTTCAAACTTTGCTTCACGCTTTTCTTGCCGCGGAAAAAGAAAAGGACGTTGATAGAATGGATTTGAATGACGTCGTTAAAAGAATTTTAAAACCAAGAGTTCAGGAATTTAACATCTGGGTTGAACAGAGCGAGAAAGAGTTGAGAAAAAGATACGAGCTTGAGAGAATTTATTTGAGAAGCCAGGTTAATTCGCTGAAGCTTTATTCAAGGTGGGCGAAGCCGTATTTGAGAGCCGCACAGCAACTCGAAATGAAAGATATGAGTAAAGATGTCGCTCTTGTGAAAGTGTTCAATACAATCTTATTGGAATTAAGTTTAATGGGAAAAATGGAACTAAAAGTAAAAGAATCCGCGATGAGTGGGGAATTGCCAAATGATTTGCAAGATATGAAATTTGACAGGAAATATTATTCGTGTGTTTTAGTTGATTTAAGATTCCGCGGAATTCCGCAAAGAGCGGGGCAGCAGTCGCATTATGTTTTCGGAGGAAAAGCCGATGTAATATTTAGCGCGTATTCTCTTAATTCCGATGAATTGGAGATGTTCAAACAATTAATGGACAAATCCGACGTGGAAGACGTCTTGAAATTAATTGACGGAGCATCATCAGACAGCATAAATCAATTACAGGAAGAAATAAGTTTCTTTTTGGAGGACAAGGAAAAAGAAGAAGAAAAGAAGAGGAAGAAAGATGGTGATGAAATAAATCCTTTTTTGGCGATAGGAGGATTCTATAATGTTTCAAGTGAAGAAAGGAAGTCTATGGAAGGAAAATCTCTTGGAGAAAAGTTCAAGAAAATTTTCAGTTTCTCTGGAAGCGAAGAAAAGAAAGAAAAATCCAAAGAAAAGAAAGAAATAAAATTCGTAAAACCAGACAACTGGATTGAAAAAACACAGCTCAGAGAATTCACAATAAAAAATGCAATAGATATTAATTTTGACACATTTGACATTTACAAAAAAAATCATGGAATGTCAAGCTTTACTTGATTTAATTTATTCTGAAAAAATTTATATAGATTTATATCTTCTGAGAAATATGAAAAAGGGCGGGAAAAAAGACAAGAAGAAAGTTGAAAAAAAACTAAAGAAATATATTTTTGAGAAAAAAGCGGAAGAAAAAAAAGAAACAGGCGAAGAAAAAAGCCTTGAAGAAGAAATATTTGAAATCGAGGAAGAAATTGATAATTCTGGATTTGGACAATTCTTGCAACCTTTGGTTTTAGGAAAAACTTTTCCGGTTCTTGATAGAATTGCAGTCGTTGAGAGCGCGGATTTGGAACAGCAACTTGCAAACGCAAGAATTTCAAGAGATGATAAAGAAGAAAATCAAATGAGTTATGGTGGGAAGAAAGTTGATTATGGAGCAGCTGCAGGAAATGAAAGAGAAAACAGAATAAAATACGAAACAGAAGCGCCGAATTATAACGCGATAGGAAGAGAGAAAAAAGACGAAGATAAAAATAGATTGACCAACCATGAAATAAAAAGTGAATGGAATGAAAAAGATAAAAAAGAAAAATGGTATACCTAATGATTCTCAAATGGAAATATTAGCGATTCCCATACGCATCGGGGAGATAGCCCGAAGGCAATATTAATAAATAAGATTTGATTGTAAAATAAAAGGGGAAATAATGACAGACTATCACGTTTCAGACATTTATCAAGGAGGATACTCTTCTCTTGATTCCAACAAATACGGCGCGGCTTTCACAGGATACCATCTTCCCGTAACTGAATCTGTGCAACCATCTATTGAGGGATATAATACTTCTCAGGGGAGCAGGCTTGGAGTTTCTACGGACCCGAGAAATGCAAATATTCTAAAAGAATTCTCCGAAAAAATTACGCCAGGAGAAAGAGTTATCGAGCTTTCTTTAATTGACATAGGCGAGGCAACTGCGTCAATTCCAAAACAGCATTTTGATGAAATAAGAAGATTGTCAAAACTTACGGGCGTTGAGGTAACCGTTCACGGGCCGATAACAGATGCATCTGGTGTTGTAGAGGGAAGACAATTTGATGAAAACAAGAGACTGCAAGTTGAAAGAAAATTATTGCAGTCGATTGAGAAAGCGCATCAAATAAATCCTGATGGAAATATTCCCGTTACTTTTCATACTTCGGCCGGCTTGCCCGGACCGACGTGGGAAAGAGATGAAAAAGGAAAAATTCAAACCGTAGTTATGCCTGTTGTTAATCGGGAGACTGGACAGATAAATCAGGTAAAGCAGTCAGAACATTACTCTCCGAGTCATCTTGGGGGAAAAGAAATATGGGATGTTCATAAGCAACTTGAAATAATGAATCAAAATGAATGGAGTGATTCAATAGACCAAGTTAAATTCAATGCGCAAAAAGCAATGGAGATTATGAAAGACATACATCCAATTTTTGTCGGAAAATATTTGAAAGTTAAAACGGGAGAATTAAAATTAAATGATTTGCTCCCGGAAGAAAGGCAATATGCCCAGCAGATAGATTTTGCGGAGGCGTATCTCACCGAGGCACAGAAAAAAGCCGGCGGACTTTTTGACAGAGCATCAAAAATTTCCGTAGCTGAAAATGACAAGATTGCAAGAGGGCGCCTTGTAGAAACTGCTGAAAGCTATTCTAAGACTCTTGGAATAAAAGACGGGAAAGCCGGAATTGATGCGCACAATCCATTTAATCAAATGCAGGCAATAATAAATTTGACTAATGGCTTGGAAAATTTGCAACCAAATTTATACGTCCCTACGGAAGATTACGCGCTTGATAAAACCGCGGAGAGTTATGGAAACGTCGCGTTTGAGGCTTTCAAAAAATTCGGATACAAAAAAGAAAAAGACACAACTCCGCTTCTTCTTATTGAGAATCCTCCTGCAGGTGGTGGTTTGTCAAGAGCAGAAGATTTGAAAAATCTTGTTAAAAAATCAAAAGAGAATTTTATTGAGAAAGTTTCTAAATCTGTTGAAGATGGCGGATTGGGAATTTCAAGAAATGAAGCAATGAAAAGGGCGGAAGAATTAATCGGAGTAACTTGGGACGTCGGACACATTAATCAGTTGAGAAAATATGGGTTTACAGGAAAAGAGATTATCAAAGAAGCGGAAACAATTGCACCGCTTGTAAAACACATTCACCTCTCTGATAATTTTGGATTGGACAATGTTGAACTTCCAATGGGAATGGGAAATGTTGATTTCAAAGAAGTTATGCAAAAACTTGGAGTCAATGGAGAAAAGGCAAGAAAAATTGTCGAGGCTGCGCACTGGTGGCAGTTCCAGAAATCGTCGCCGATGGGAGTTTCTATGGAAGCGTTGGGAAGTCCAATTTATGGAATGAATATGGCTCCTTATTGGAATCAGAAGGACGCATTCTGGCAAGGATATAATGGAGGATTTGAGGGCAACTGGCTTCCGCAAACAAATTACGAAACTTTCGGCGGAGGATTTTCAAATATCCCAAAAGAACTTGGAGGAGAAAGGGGCGGAGCAGGAAGAAGCAGAATGGGCGGAACGCCGATGGAATAATAAATAAATTTATTTAAATGAAAAATAATTAATTGAAGATGGCGAGAAGAAATAAGAATAAACAATCGGCGGACATAAAAAAAGCCTACTATGAAGGTGCAAGAGGGTATGCAAAAAATTTTGAAAATTGGAAAAATAAAAACATTGGTTCTTCAATAAAAAGAGGAATTTCTGCGATAACAAGTCATCACCCTGGTTTTACCAAAATTGGGAAATATCTCTCAAAACACATTGATAGAAAAAAACTTTACGGGTTTGCCGAAAATATCTACAGGGAGTTAAGGAGAAAAAATGTTCCAGAACACATCCGAATGGATTATTTGTCTGATGCAGTTTCAAATTACATAGCTGGGGGAGCAATGTTTGATGAAAGAGGCAAAGAATTAATATTGAGAAAGGGGCTTGAGGGAAAAGCTCAAGGGGGATTTTTCGGCGGGTTTTTTGCAAGGAGAGAACTTGAAGGAGAGGCTTACATAGACAATGTTGTATCTGCGTTCTCCGAGATGTACGATAAAATAGAAGAAGGCAAGGTTGAAGGAGTGATGCCTGATGTTGCCGAAGCTGCAAAGACGATAAAATATCTAGGATTTGCGAATGAGGCAATCAATGTTTTGAATGAATATGGATTAATGGGAAAGAGAAGACTTGGAAATCTTTTTAGAACAGATTATTCGGACATTAAAGGAAAAATACGCGGAAGAATAGATGAAGAATACAATCAGGCAGTCAGAGGATTAGAATCATATATCTCTCCCGTAAAAATCGCAGCTTCAATCTTTGGAGTTTTTGGAATTGGTTTGATAGTTGCATCTCAAACTGGAATAACTGGAAATGTAATCGGAAATTCAACTTCAAGTTTTTCGGCGACAGCAGCCGGAATTGTTCTTCTTATTTTTGGATTGATATTATTTTTGGGAAGAAAGAAGTTTTGAAAAACAAAACTTCATGTTTCCCTCGCAAACTCGGTAAAAAGAAGTTTTAAAAACTAAAATATATTTCAGGATATATACTTTGCGAGGGGACACCCCTACGCATTGCCCCCGAAGAATAAAAGAGGAAATATGAAAGC
>CAYINP010000003.1:9430-20765 GCA_964364785.1 Candidatus Woesearchaeota archaeon
ATTCAAGAAAGTTAATTTGCCGACGTTTGATTTAAAAAATGAGAGAGATATTGCGATGGATTTTGCGACGAAGGTTTATCAGAGATTCAACAAGATTGTGAAATCAGTTGTTCTCTTCGGTTCGTCGGCGAAAAAAACGAACACTTCTGGAAGCGATATTGACATTATAATAATTCTCGACGACGCGATGGTAAAGTTTGACCAAGAATTAATCGCGTGGTATCGGGGAGAACTGGAGAAAATTGTCAAGGCAAATCCTTACAAAATTGAATTGCATATAAACACAATAAAGTTGACGACGTGGTGGGATGATTTGATGCGCGGAGATCCCGTTGTTATAAATATAATCCGCGACGGAGAAACTCTTATTGATTTCGGCGGATTTTTTGAGCCGTTAAAATTTCTTCTTATAAACGGGAGAATAAAAGCGACGCCAGAATCTATTTACAGTTTGCTGCAGAGGGCACCGATGCATATTTTACGAAGCAAAGCTTCGGAGATTGGAGCAATTGAAGGATTGTTTTGGAGCATGGTTGATTCGTCACAGGCAGCATTGATTTCAATTGGAATTCAACCGCCGTCGCCAGAACATATTCCAGCAGAGTTAAAAGTAAACTTTGTGAATTCCGGGAAATTAAAAATAAAATATGTAATGTGGTACAGAGATTTATTTGTGCTCCATAAGAAAATCACTCACAGAGAAATTACTGATTTGAAAGGTGTCGAGATAGACGAATGGCAGAATAGAGCAAGTGAATTTCTTCAAGAAATGGCGAGATTAGTTAATGGGGCAATAAGCGAGTGAGATTAATTGTCTTCTGGATTTAGTCCAACCATGATATATTTCAAGTCGTCTGACGCTTTATCTAGCGATTTTTGCTGTACCTTTGAAGCAAGAATTGAATCATTGTGTCTCAAAAGGGCCTCGATAACTTCTTTCAATTCAGAATATGAGTTCTTCACAGCTAGAGCATTTGTTATTTGAGATGGAGAATATGTTCTCGGATTTACTCTTGCATCTTTTATCAATTTAATAGAATCATCAACTTGTTTTATAATTTCTCCAATAGTTTTTGTTTTTATTGGTTCCATTCTCAATTGGAAAATCATTCTATCACCTTCACTCAATTTTAAAAGATTGTAACCATCACTAACTTCAAGGTATTGCATAAACTCTTGAACTTGACAATTATCTCTTACTTTACTTCTTTCTTTAGAATAAAGTTCAGATGCTTTCTTTATACCTTCTTTTGACATGTAGGCACCTTGAAGCGCCGGACCTATCTTATCATAATCTCCAGAATCTTGAGCGAATTTCTCCAAAGAGATTTTTGCTGATGAAAAGTCTCCAGAATCAACAAGAAGTTTGGCTACTCCAGCGTATTGAAATGACTTAAGCTTCGCTACTCTTTTAGTAACTCTAACTCCATCAAGAACTACTGTTTCCAAATCATCATTAGCCATACAAAATTCTTAGAAAAGAACTTTATAAATGTTTCTTTTTGTCACCACTTACAAAAGACAATTAATTTGATTTAATTATCTCAGAAACAGTTCTTACTTTGCAAGGAAGTTTCGGCTTTACCTTGTGAAACAAACTTCTTGCGAGCTGTATCGCCTTCTCGCTCTGCGTCGCGATAAAAAATATTCCGCTTCCTTTTTTTACCATTGCCGCTTTTCCCATTGATTTTCCAAAAGACAACTGCATTCCCGTCGACATTCTGTCCGCTCCTGCTCCAGTCAACATTTTATTTTCTCTTTGAATGTGGTGCGGAAAAGGTATAACTCTGAAAAAATATTGTCCTGCAAAATCCGTTTCAAGCCCTTTATTTAGATACTGTCTGCACGCTTCCAAAGCATTGTGCCTTATTTGGCATTTCTCGTCGGCATTTACTGAAAAATGATAAATGAATTTTCCGTCTCTGAAAGCCTGCTCGTTTCCCATTGTGAATTTTACTATTTTCTGCGGAGGAACAACTTTGATAAATGCTTTTCCCTTTTTCCTGCTTATTCTTGTGTAAGGTCTTGCAGGTTTCTTTGAATATGAAGATGCCCTTCTGAGTGCCATTAAATATACAACCTCCCATTTTTACAATTAAGCATATGATGCGCTCTTTGAGAAAGAATTATTCCAGTTGAGGGTCTTTCGTTTTGTTTGTAATGAAAAATCCCATCGATTTCACTTGCGATAACTTGGATATCAGTGCCTTTTATATAATGTCCTTCGTGTCCAGCAACGTATCTTCTTTCCAATATTCCGGGGATTTCCACAACTATACGATTACCTTCATCTTCCTGAAATTCTAATACTATCGGCCCACCAACTAATGTTCTTAAAAAACTTCTCATTTTCTGTTGTGGAATTCTTTCTATTTCTCTTAACATTTATTTTACCTCCAATTCGTGTCCCGACTCAGACTTGTCTTTTTTATTTTCGCTCGTCAAAACACTCACCTTTGTCGTGATTGCCTGTCCAGGCAATCCTTTTTCAAAAATAGCGCGAACAATTCCATTGCCCCCGTGAGCGGCTGAAATCTTTCCTTTTATAATTCTTCCAGCGGGAGATTTCCATTCAACTGGCTTTCCAACAAATTTTTCAGCGTCGGATCTTTTTGAAACTCCTTCTAATTCTATCAAGAAATGTCTTTCGTGAATAGTATGCCTTCCCTTTCTAAATTGTATAACTCTTCCGTGTGTCATTTTAACTAATTGAGAAATTGGTTTTTAAAAGTTGCTAATCAGCTTCTGAGTCTGAATACAATCTTGTTTCATTAGGCTCGCCATCGTCTCCATAAATCCTATTATACAGGGTAATTGAAGGAATAGATTGCATCGATTCCCAAATGAAATTTCCAGTAAGATAAATCCCTTTGCGGACAATCTTCAATCCTTCCACAGCAATTTTTTCAATATCTTTTCTCATCACAAAACCACCTCAAAGTTTCCAAGTTCTTTTTTCAAAAGCTCGAAGACGTGCGAATTAAATTCAACATTCTTTCTAGATTTTTGCTCTTCAACCGCTTTTGAGAGTTCCTCAATATTGGAATCCGCGATTTTATTTGTTATCTTTTTTATTTGATTTTCCTTTATCAAAAAGACATTTCCGTTTGTTGCAATCAATTCGGCAAACTTTTCTTTTCCGTCGTGAGAATATTTAAGGCGCATTTTTGTTTTTTCCAACACTGCCAAATCTTTTCTTTGCGAATAATCAATAAGTTCGTTGATTAAAATTGCCGAGCTCTTTCTCGCTTCCTCTATTTTATTAGTGCTGGATTTTCCTTTCTTGAATTCATTTTTTGCATTTACAATGTCGCGCAAAATTCTCAAAGACTTTTCCGGGAGTTTTCCTTTCTTTACCAATTGCAATTCAAAATCTGCAATAATTTTTTCCTGTGATTTCTTTCCAAGAATTGTTTCAAGCAAATTGAAAACGTCATCGTAAACCTGCTCAATTGTTTTTTCCTGCGTTCTCTTTTCAATTTGTTCCTTCAACTCTTTAAGTCTCTTAAGATAATCTTCCGTGTCTTTGAGAAGCTTATCTATTTCTGCTCCGCTTATTTCTTTTAATTTTTCGTGCTCGTAATCTTTGTATAGACCGACAATTTTTTCCAAAATAGTTATATACTTCTTCTCAAGCATCTTTTCCTTTTCCAGGAATATTCTTTCCATTTCTTTTACAGTTTGTTTTGGCGTCGGTGGTGGAAGCCCGTATAACATCAATAAAGCCTGAGACGGAGTTATAACGCCCCAATAAACATCGTGAATCAAGATATCAAGCAACGCGAGTTTTGCCCTCTTTACAGTTTTATCTCCCATTGACATAAACATATCAATCGCCTCCGGACTTGGTTTTAACTTTCCCATTTTCAAAAGCGCTTTCCAGGGCATAAAAGTTCCCCTGTCGTAAAGCGGAATTCCATCTCTTATGAAAGTAAAAATAACTGGTTGCGCATCTTTCACAGATTCCCAGAATTCAGTAAGCAAATAAATTTGCGGAGACAATTTGTTTTTTACTCCTGCAAGAGCTCCAGCTTCATTGATGTATTGGAATATTATTGAACGCAATCTTTCTTTCAATTCAACGCGAGGCATTCTTTTCACGTCGGTGTCATTTATTACAATAAATACGTCAACGTCGCTTGTCTTTATTGCTTCGCCTCTTACCAAACTTCCAGCGACGACGTATGAAACCACATATCTTTCAAATTTTTGCAAAACCAAGGATTTGTGAATTTCCGCAACTCTTAAAGCTCCAAGGAATCCCTTGTCGTGCAAAGGGAAAGACATTGCAATGGCTGCAGCCATATCGAATTTTGAATCCAAGCAAACTTCAAAAACGTCAATAGGCGTTTTCAAATGAAGCCAGATTTTTTGTTTTGTTTTTTCAATTTCAGCGACGATTTCTTTTTTTATTTTCTGGGCTTCCTTTAATTTATCCTCGGGAATCACAATAAAAAGATGCACGTATTTTTCAGTCTCTTTTGGAACTTCTTCTTCCTGAACAAATATTTTTATCGACTGTGGCGGCAAAATTGAAATTGACTGGATAAAAGAAAATCTCTTAATCAAAATTCCCTTAAGTTTTTCAAGTTCTTTTTTTGTCTTCTCCATTTCTTTATGCATTTCATTCATTTCAGGCATTGGAATCTTCTTGCTGTTGTATTTGTTGTCGAGGTTCATTTCTGGGATTTCATTTCTTGAATCCGAATGATTTTCATCGTTTTTCATGTTAAATCAAGGTGCAAATAGCTTTTAAAAGTTTTTGAGCGAACTCAAAAGAGAAACCTTTTTAACAATTCCAATTATTTAATTTTCAAGGTCCATTAGTCTAATGGTAGAACACCTCGTTTACACGCAGAACCGCAAGCAGTTCCGCACCTCCATTCGTGGATGCTGACGCAAGGGAATGCTAAAAACCGAGGAAGCGGAGGTCCGATTCCTCCATGGACCATGATAAAAATTTATAAAAGATTTTCCTCTGTATTAATATGCCTAAAAAAGTCATTCTATATTCTACTTCTTGGTGTCCTTGGTGCAAAAGGGTTCGAGAATTTTTAAAATCCAAGAAAATAAAATTTACCGAGAGAGATGTGGAAAAAAATAAGAAGTATGTTGATGAGGTTGTTAAGAAATCAAAACAAATGGGAATTCCAGTCACAGACATTGATGGAAAGATTATAATAGGATTTGATGAAGAAAAAATAAAAAAGGCGTTGAAGAAAAAATAAAAAATGACAAAATATGATTTTATAATTCTTGGAGCAGGCGGAACTGGTTTGGCTGCGGCGATGTACGCCGCACGTTTAGGATTAAAAACTCTTTGTTTGGGATTTTCCCACGGAACAGAATTTCCAATTGGAGGAGTTATAACGACGACAAATGTTGTTGAAAATTATCCCGGTTTTATAAGATTGACGGGACAAGAACTCGCGAAAAAAATTGCGGAGCACGCAAAGAGCTATGACTTGGTTGAAATAAAAGAAGAAAAAGCCATTGATGTGAAGAAAACAAATTTTGGATTTTCAGTAAAAACAAACAAAAATTCTTACGAAGGAAAAACTATTTTGTTTGCGACGGGAACAAAATGGAAAAAACTTCCCGAAAGCGTAAAAGGAAATCGCGAGTTTGAAAACAAGGGTGTAAGTTATTGCGCGATTTGCGACGGTCCGCTTTTCAGAAACAAGGAAATTGGCGTTGTCGGTGGAAGCGATAGCGCAGCGAAAGACGCGCTGCTTTTATCAGAACACGCAAAAAAAGTTTACATAATTTACCGTGGAGAAGAAATTCATCCTGAGCCGATAAACCTTGAAAGGATAAAGAAAAACAAAAAAATTGAGATTATAAATAACGCGAATGTTGTTGAAATAAAAGGCAAGGAGTTGATGAAATCCGTCGTTCTCGACAGAGTTTTCAAAGGAAAAAAAGAGTTGATGATTGAAGGTTTATTTATTGCAATCGGGCATATAGCGCTTTCAGATTTGGCGAAAAATCTTGGAGTAAATTTAAACAAGGAAAACGAAATAAAAATAAATCATATGACTTCAGAAACAAATGTTCCTGGAATTTTCGCCGCAGGAGATGTCACGGATAAGCAATTCAAGCAGTTGATTACCGGAGTCGCCGACGGATGCACCGCAGCTTATTCCGCGTATGAATACATAAGCAAAAAAGTTTATAAGCAATAGTTCTAAAAAGATTTATGACAGACAATTTTGGCGATAGAAAATATGTCACTTATGAGAAAAGAAAATATTTAGAAAGATATGACGAAGAACCGGAAGAATATCTTATTCCGTTTAAAATAACGCATTTGGTATTAGTGGACGGAACTATAAACGGGATTTCTCATCCTTTTGTTGCAGGACTTGTAAGAAAAGTAAACATGTTAAAAAACGGGAACATAATTGTTTCCGAGATTTTCCCGTGTATTGTCGGAACCAAAGACGATGAAGCAACGGAAGCAAGAAGAGTTATATTAAAAGAAATGGAGCGAAGGAAAATCAAATTAACCGGAAGCGATTTTTATTTTATGAATTCAGAATCTGGAAATACAAGAGTTTATTCTACAAAACGTTCGGGATATTCTGTTGCGTAATTCGTAATTCACTAAATTTATAAATTGAAAATTTTTGTGTTAGATGCAATGGCGAGAAAAAAAGAAAAATCAAGAATTAGAATTTATTTTGCCCATCCTAAAGGAACAGATGATGAAGAGGGACTCATAATAAAAGATGAGCAGACTTTTAGTCATAATGGGAGAGAAGGCGTTTATTATTTAATTCAAACATGCAATGGAAATGGCAGAGTTCGTGTGAAAGTTCCAGGATATATTATGGACGGACCTGAAGAAGATAAAGGAGTCAAAGGATATGCAGTTGAAAGAATAGTTACAAAGGAAGAACAAAAAAATATAAGAGGGGCGGTTCAACGAAGAGAGGGTATCGGGATACTGGTTGACTTTTGGTGATAAAATGGCAAAATTAATTTATAAAAAAACAGGCGCTGAAAAGGAAATTGCCGACGGCGAGAAAATAAAAATTGCCGCCGAGGAACTCGGAGTTTTGTTCGGATGCGAGGACGGAATCTGCGGGACTTGCATGATTAATGTTGTTGAAGGAGAAAAAAATTTAACTGACATAACACAAGCGGAAAAAGATTTGGAGAGAGATGCAAAAAATCGCTTGGCTTGTCAGTGCAGAATAAAAAAGGGAAAAGTTGTGGTTGATTTCTGATTATTTGAAATCAGAAACTTGAAGAGTATCCAATTCTTCTATTTGTTTAAAAAGACTTGATGACGCGGAGTTTTTTTCTTTTAATTTTTCCTCATAGATACTATTGTAAGAGGAAACAACCATCTTAGGAATGAGATTTAAAATTGTTGGGAAGGGAACAAATCCTTTAGGAACATATTTTCCTTCTTCAATTACTTTTACGCATTTCCTAGCAAAATCGCCAACATTTCTAGAACGTAAAAAAAGGTTTTTAGCGAATCGAATTTCTTGAAGTGTGTCTTCCAATTCAATGCCCTTAAGATTCGCCTTGTAATCAAAATCAAAATGAATTATATAGTCCGGCCACCCCACAGAGAGCCTCGTTATGTCTTTTTTATGCCCAGAGAGAAGATAATTTAAACCCGAGCGTTTGCTCACTTCAACAAAAGAACGGAATTTCTCTTCAATCGCTGAACTCCACACGCCTTCTTCCATAACAACCCCCCTCCAGTAATTTTTATATCCGAAATTTTTTAACAATTCCCTCAATCTTTCTTGAGGATCAAGACTCAAAGAATCGTCCGGCAAACCGCAGATATACGGACCAATGGCGGAGATGTTGCTTAACAATTTAGGCAACTTCTCCTCAAGAATTACAGAATATTCGGCTAATTGAGAAGATGAATCGTCAGGTAAATTTTCAATTCTATGTTTAGTCTCTTCAATTTGATGTATTGTTCTTTCCAAATCTCCAACTTCCAAATCCTGAATTTCTGTCAAACTTTTATCCTCAGCCATTTCTCTTTCTTTTATTACTACTCTTTAAATCTTTCTATGAAACCAACAACAAAATTTTTAAACAATCAATTTCAGATAGAATCATGATACACATAAATGAACAGGTTCCCGATTTTGAAACAAAGGCTTTTCATGACAACAAAATAAAAAAAATAAAACTTTCTGATTACAAGGGAAAATGGGTTGTTGTTTTCTTTTATCCTGCTGACTTTACTTTTATATGTCCGACTGAATTGGAAGAGCTTGCAAACAATTACGAAAAATTGAAAGCGATGAATGCGGAAATTTTAAGCGTTTCCACAGACACGGAATTTGTTCACAAAGCTTGGCACGACCATTCTCCTGCGATAAAGAAAGTTAAATATCCAATGCTTGCAGACCCAACAGGAAAAATTTGCAAACTCTTTGGAACTTATATAAGAGAAGAAGGTTTGGCTTTGAGAGGCACTTTTATCATTGACACCGACGGGGTTTTGAAAGCTTATGAAATGCACGACAATTCAATTGGCAGAAGCGCGGACGAATTGATAAGAAAAATACAAGCGGCGCAGTTTGTGAAAGCGCACGGTGGAGAAGTTTGCCCAGCAAATTGGAAACCAGGAAGCAAAACATTGAAACCTGGATTGGATTTGGTCGGAAAGATTTGAAAATAAAATTTTAACAGATTAACTGGGTATTATCTCAGGATTATTTCTTCTCAGCACGGTAAATGCGGGATAAAGCGACGGATCCAAATCAACATAAGAATTTCCAAAAAATAATCTTGTCCACATGTGTCCAAGTTTTTTTGGATCTACATCATCTCCGACGGGAAATTTAATCTTTAATCCATAAGCGCTACAAATGTCATAGAAAGCGAGCGCTTTTTCAACGCAAAAAATCTCACCAAGTCTTTTGGATAACACCGTGGCAGGGTGTTTTATTTCCGATCCGGGTTTTTTGAACGGCTGATATAAAATCATTCTTCCCTGAAACTCTTCGTAAATTTTCCAAATCAGTCCAACACCAACAAATCCCGAGAATTTTCCAAGAAAATTTTTATAATCCTTTATTTCAGATTTTGTCGGTTCAAGCAAGTCATAAACCAAAAAACGCGGGCTTTCGGCGGGCATATTAACGAAAAAATGCGGATTTTTCATTTCCATTGACTTATCAAAAATTTCTTCATATTCTTCGTCCGGCAAATCTCCGTAAACTCTGTCTTTATTTCTAAGCATCAATTCCAATATGTCGGAATCTGTCAATCTTCCAAAATATTCCGTTACAGAAATATTTACATATTTGTTTTTGTATTCTGGTTTATCCTCGGTTACAAGATCTTCAATCCCTTTCAAATCTTCATCGTGATTTCTGGATTGATTGGCTGTTAAAACTCCCGGAACAAAAGTTGAAGCCACTGCCAATGAAGCGGTTTTCAAAAATTGTCTTCTTGTCAAATCCATGGAAATCCGTATTTTTCAGATTTATAAATTTTAACCAAACACTTTTTATAGTGATTTTATGAATTATACTTATGGATTATTCTGAAATAAAGACTTTTTCTGCCCATAAAATAGTTGAAAATAAAATATATCCTGTTCCAATATTGGGAAGAAATTTGGAAGAAGTTTATTCGCATTTTAATACTATGGCTGAAGAAAGAATCTTTACAGGAACAAATAATCTTAATGGCTTGTTCTGTCCGCATTTGGAATCCTTGGTTCACGAAGATGTTTTTACTATAATGGATTATTTTGAAAAACTAAAAAAAGAAAAAAATGACTCTAAACTTTGAAATTCCAAAACTTGTGAAAGAATTGAAAAAAAGAAAACCAAAAAAAGTTTTGGTTCAGCTTGCCGAGGGGATAAAGCAAAATGCTTCTGAAATCGCGCAAGTTTTTGAAAATTTAAAAATTGACGTTATCTTCTCAGGAGAAAGTGAATGGGGCGCTTGCTCAATTGCCGTGCAAGAAGCGGAGGCATTGAAATGCGATTTGCTTGTGCATTTCGGGCACGCGAAATTCATAAATTCAAAATTTCCGATTGTTTATGTTGAAGTCAAAGATGAATTGGACTTAATGCCTTTATTAAAAAAATCTCTTAGCCATTTGAAAAATTTCAAGAAAATAGGATTATCCTATTCTATTCAGCACAGGCACGACATAAAAAATATTGTTAAATTTTTTGAAGAAAATGGGAAGAAAATTACCTTGTCAAAAAAACGCGGTTTTGCCGCTTACGAAGGACATATTATCGGTTGCGAATACACTGGATTGAAAGAAATACAAAAAAATATCGATGCCTTCGTTATTATAGGAAACAGATTTCATTCAATGGGCGCAGTTATTGCCGTAGAGAAACCTGTTATTTTACTTGATGTTTACAACGATGAAATAATTAATATGGACGGAATAAGAAACAAAATCTTGAAGCAAAGGGCAATTTCAATCCAGAAATTAAAAGACGCGACAAACGTTGGGATAATTGTCGAGATAAAACCTGGGCAGAAATTCGGGAATCCAAAATATCTTGTTGACAAATTCAAGGAGCAGGGAAAAAACGCAATCGTGATAACAATGTCGGAAATCACGCCTGAGAAAATAATGAATTTTTATCACATCGACGCTTTCGTTGAATTGGCTTGCCCGAGAATCGCCGTCGATGATTTCGCGAAATATACGAAACCAATTTTAACTTTCAAGGAAGCTTTGGTTGCGCTTGGAATAAAATCCTGGGAAGATTTTTTAAAGACGGGCGTGGTTTAGTTTAATGCATCCAAAAACAAAATCATTTCTCGCCGCACTTTTTGTAATTTTTCTTTTTGTTTTGGTTTCATATTACACAAAACAAAATATTGAATTCTTAAAAGAATTAATAGGAAATGATTTTCGCGGGATTTTGATTTATATTCTTATAACGATTTTTGCTATTGTTTTTGCTCCCGTGAGCATGATGCCATTGATTCCGTTGGCTTCGAATTTATATGGTGTTTTTTACGCTGCGGCGATAAATATTATCGGTTGGACTATTGGAAGTTTTATTGTATTTTTTATTTGCAGAAAATACGGAGTTTCAATAATAAAAAAGTTCGTTTCGCTCAACGAAATATACAAATGGGAAAATAAAATCCCAAAGAAAAGAGTTTTCTTCACGCTTATACTTTTGAGAATGTCTGTTCCAGTTGATATTCTAAGTTACGCCTTAAGTTTGCTAACGAAGATAAATTTCAGAACTTACGCATTGACGACGATAATTGGAATAATTCCCTTCGCGATTGTTTTTTCCTATCTTGGAACAATTCCATTAGTTTATCAATTAATAGGATTTGTAATAATTGGCTTCGTCGT
>CAYINP010000003.1:20865-22043 GCA_964364785.1 Candidatus Woesearchaeota archaeon
TTTTTTGCAATTTTTTCAAGTTTCATTTCATCGCTTCCGCAAATTTCTTCTCGACAAATTCCCAATTAATTATATTTGGAAACGCTTCAAGATAATCCGCGCGTCGGTTTTGATATTTCAAATAATACGCGTGTTCCCAAACGTCGACGACAAGCAACGGAATTTTATTGTGTGAAATAGGGGATTCTTGATCGTGCGTTTGCATAATTTCAAGTTTTTTATTTTCAGGATTTAAAACAAGCCAAGCCCAACCGCTACCAAAGTGTGAAACCGCGACTTGTTTGAATTTCGTTATGAAACCTTCATACCCTCCGAAATCTTTTACAATCGCTTTAAGCAAATCTCCTTTCGGCTTTGTATTTTTTCTCAAGCAATGCCAGAAAAAAGAATGGTTGTAATGTCCTCCGCCGTGATTTTTCACTTGAGTTCTAATTGCTTCGGGAATTTTTGGAAAGTTTTGCAAAAGCCACTCGACTTTTTTTTCTTGAAGTTCTGAATGTTCAAGCAAAGCTTTATTCAAATTATCGACGTAAGCTTTGTGATGTTTGTCGTGATGAATCGTCATAGTTTCCTTGTCCATAAAAGGTTCAAGAGAATCGTATGCGTAAGGCAAAGGAGGAAGTTCGTGAGTCATAGAAATCAGAGAAGTTAAAATTTTAAAAGGTTTATGGTGTTTGGAAAATCATCGATTTCTGTCAAAATGTCTGAATGCTTGATATATAGTAAATGTACCAATTGCTGTGAACATTATCGGCAAATGGCTACCTACTGGATAATTATGGATCCCCTCATAAAATTCTGCTAGTGTTGTATAAATTGTTGCCCCAATAGCACCAACCTGCAGGGTTTTATCTAAGAATGTATCAAGATTTCTTCTAAAAATTTTATTGGCTCGATTTATGATTCTTTCTTCTCTTTCATTATTTCTGTTATTTTCAGTCATGGTTTTTCCATCAATAAAGCTTTTATAAAGATTTCTATTTGGAATTTCAAGAAAAGTTTCAAGCCCTCATGGCACAATGGTACTGCATCCGCCTCGAAAGCGAGGACACCAAGAACAAAGTAAATCCTTACGGATTTAGCATTGGCGGTTTCCTTCGCATAACCTTCCCTTTGGGAAAAACACAAGAGAGCGGAGTCCTTTGGACTTCCAGGTTCGATTCCTGGTGGGGGCGTTG
>CAYINP010000004.1:0-17839 GCA_964364785.1 Candidatus Woesearchaeota archaeon
GAATTAAAAAGAAAAACTGCAGAAATTCTGTGCAAAATTCCTTTTTTATGACAAACACTTTTTAATTCGGTTCTAATTACCTTATCGTTTTCATCAATAACATCAACCAATTCGTCTGCCATTTCATTGCAAACCCAATAACATTTTAACTTTTTCGCTTGGAACCCACATAGGTTCAAAAACAAGATTTATTTCTGGATTCTTGAATCCTTTTTGTTTCAATTTGTCTTTGACATCTTTCATCAAGGAAGGTCCGTAAGGACACATCGGGCTTGTAAGAGTCATTTTTACAATTACCGAACTATCTTCATTTATTGTAATGTCATAAACCAACTCCAGAGTATAAATGTCCAATCCTAATTCAGGGTCCGTGACTTTTTTCAACGCCGAGACAGCGTGTTTTTTTGTAAGTTTTTCAGCCATTTTATTCTTCTGGATTTATCAGCAAACAGAATTTTCTATTTCCAATTCTATCAAACGATTTAGTTCAACAGCGTATTCAAGAGGAAGTTCTTTTACAATAGGTTCAATAAAACCGGAGACAATTAATTTTGTTGCTTCGCCTTCTGTTAATCCTCGGGACATCAAATAAAATAATTGTTCTTCTCCAACTTTTCCAACTGCAGCTTCGTGGGAAGCGGTTACGTCACTCTCGGAAACATTCATACTTGGAAGAGTTGTTGAAGTGCTTATTGAATCGAGCATTAGTCCATCGCATCTTGTACTTGTTTTTGAACCAGTTGCGCCTTTTTTTATTTCGACTAATCCGCGGTAACTTGATATTCCGCCATTTTTTGAAATTCCTTTGCTTATTATATTTGAACTTGTATTCGGAGCAAGATGATAAACTTTGCAACCAGTGTCTTGATGTTGGTCTTGTCCAGCATATGCGATTCCAAGATAATCTGTTCTTGCTCCTTTTCCTCTTAGAACAGAACAAGGATACAACATCGTTACTTTTGAACCAAGATTTCCATTAACCCATTCCATTATCGCGTCTTCGTGGACAATCGCGCGCTTTGTGTTTAAATTGTAGGTATTTTTGCTCCAGTTTTCGATGCTTGAATATCTCATTCTCGCGCCTTTCAAAACGTGGATTTCAACACATCCCGCGTGCAAAGAATTTTCGTTGTATCTCGGCGCAGAGCAACCCTCAATATAATGTATTTCAGAACCTTCGTCGGCAATTATTAATGTGTGCTCGAATTGCCCGCCGTTTTTCGCGTTCATTCTGAAATAAGCTTGAAGAGGCATATCTATTTTAACATTCTTTGGAACGTAAATAAAAGTTCCTCCGCTGTTCACAGCCGCGTGCAACGCGGCAAATTTATGCAAACGAATCGGCACGCAGGAATTCATAAAATATTTTTGAACTAAGTCAGGATGTTTTTTCACGGCTTCGTCAAAATCCAAAAAGATAACTCCTTTCTTGTCCCACTCTTCGCGCAATTTATGATAAACAACTTCCGATTCATATTGCGCTCCAGTTCCTGCGAGCGCGTTTCTTTCCGCTTCAGGAATTCCAAGTTTCTCATAAGTATTCCTTATGTCTTCTGGGACATCTTCCCATTTTTCAGAATTTGATTTTGCATTCGGGCTCATGAAATAATAAATTTTGTTTAAATCCAAATCAGAGATATCGGGCCCCCACGTTGGTGTTGGAAGTTCATTGAAAACTTTCAAACCAATTAATCTCTTCTGCAACATCCAATCAGGTTCGCCTTTATGCTTTGAAATTGCGCGAACAACTTCCTCATTAATTCCTATAGGAGTTTTGAAAACCAAATCCTCCTTGTTAAAATTGTCGTATGCTTCTCTAGAAGTTATTTCTGGTTGCATAAAGTTAACTATCGTTAATAGTTTATAAGGATTGTGAAGAGGAAAGAACATTACGATAATTGTTATAAAGATATTAAAAAAGATAGATAAATGATTGAGAAAAAAGATTTATTGTCTCTGATATTTGCAATTACTATAACCTTGTCCACTATTTGTTTTGGCTTCTCGGCAAATTATGAATCAAAATCTCAAGACTCTCTTATACTTTCCCTAGTTGAATTTGAAAAAGCAGATTATATTCAGAGCTCAATAAATTTTAAATTCTCGCATCTTCTTTCTGAATCTCTGTATGAAAATAAACAATTAGTTCTTAAGAGTATAGATTGTCAACTTTATTTTTATTACTTTAGTTCTTTAAATCCTGATAAAGAATTGTTAGATAAATTATATCAAAGTTGTAATGATTATAGCAAATTTCAAGAGATTCAAAATTCACAATCAGAGATAATAAGCGAGACGGAAGAGCTTATAAAATTAAGTAATGAGGTTAAACCTTTTGATAGCCTAAATAATTCTTTTGAGGATTATGAAAATTTCTCAAAAACTGCGATATATTGGAGTTACGCTGGATTGTTGTTCTTTCTTACCAGTTTCTTATTTATAGAAATTTATGTTTTAGAGTATATTTTTCAGCCAAGAAAAATTTCTCCACCAGAAAATCTTCAACAACTTTTATAAATCCCATTTTTCTTTTTCATTCATGGCTGCAACACCACCTGGACCAAGAAAAAGAAAGTTGGATTATAACGTCGACCAAGTTGCATACGACGAGTTTGTGAAAGCGTGCAGCAGAAAAGGAATGGCTCCGCAAATAATTCTTGAGCAGGCGATGAGAAAGTTCGCGCAGACGGGGCAGATTTAAAATTATTTGCTAATTAATTTTTGGAGGAAGTCCTTCTCTAAATCTTTTCACTTCGTTCAAGTTTCTATAAACGCAGAGAGACATTAAGTTAGAGCAGTGTTCTTCTATTGATTTGTTTATAGACTTTAGTTTTTTGAACGAATTTTGAGCATAATCATTGTAGGAAAAATATTGAAAAAAGATTCCTCCGTTTCTTTTTTTGTAATCTCTTGTATAAAACCATTTTCCATCTTCAATCCCGAAGGCCAAAACATTTGGTCCTCCAGCTTCTGACAGTCTAACGCAATGGGGACTAAATAGGCCTCCATCTTCATCCTTAAATATTTCTACACAGGAATAAACTGTCTTTCCAAGAGCAAATTCAATTTCATATAATTTCTCCCGTCCTCCCGCATTCGCGCTTCCCGATACAACAGAAGCCAAAGCCGCCAAACCTAAAGCGGCGTTTATCAATTTGCTCATAAAATCCAGCGGAGAATTTCATTTATAAAACTATCTGTGATAAAAGAAACAAAAAATAAGACAATAAAAAAATAAAAATTTAATTTAGTTGCAAACTTCTTCTGTCTTGGTTGTTTGCGCGTTATACAATGTGCATGTCCAATCCAATCCGTTGTTATTGAAGCTTACTGAAAAGTCTCCAACTTGGTCAACAGACAAGGATTGCTCGCTTGCAGTAACCATTTGACTTCCGCTTGAAGTCGTGCACTCAAAAATTGGTTCAGCAGAAATTGTCACAGAGTCCTTATTTTGCAATTGTATTGAACAGCTTGCAGAACCAGAACCAGAACACGATTGCGGACCGACTACAAGATAACTCGCTGCAACATCAATATTTTGACATCCAGAAACTGTGTTTCCAGTTGTTCTTCCCGTCGCGGAACCAGTGTTAAGAGCATAGTATCCAACACCAATCACGACAACCAAGAAAATTACTGCAAGAACAACAGCCATCTGTCCTTTGTTATTCATTATTTTTCCTTTCATATTTAATTAACAAGTCTCCAAAGAAGACTTATCACTTCCAAAATAAAGTTGCGGGAAGTTTTTAAATGTTATTGATAAAATACTTTGTTAAATAAGTAGCCTCTGTTAAATAAGTCCTTATTATTTTTACAAAGATAAACGCTCGCCTTCGGCTCGCTTATTTGTTGCTTCAAAATCGGCTTTGCCAGATTTTTTCGCCGACATGAAAATTATTAATGCAAAAATTTACACATATTAATTATCATAATCTTACGGGGGATTTTACATTAACATCTTTCGTTTTCTAGGGTGGGTGGGAATAAATTTGTGTCTTTAACTTTTTTGAATTTAACAATTTAAATTTCTGTTTAATAAGCCAAACAAAATTAGGACTTTTTAAACAAAGCTAAATCTTAAGAAAAATTTATTGTGAATAAAATAAAATGCGAGTAGAAGGGTTCGAACGCGAGGACAATAAAGACAAAATAAATCCTAAAAGATTTAGCATCGGCGTTTTCCTTCGCATAACCTTTCCTAAATTTTTAAACGCATTATGTTCAACCCATACAATTTCTTCGAAATTGCATGATGCGAGTAGAAGGGTTCGAACCTTCGCAGGCACTAAGCCACAGGATCTTAAGTCCTGTCCGTTTGACCACTCCGGCATACTCGCGTGAGAAAAGAAATGGGAAGGGGGTTAAAAACTTTTATAAGAAACAAAACAATATTATATGAATGAACTGGCCGCTATTCTTTGCATTTCTTTCCCCGATGATTTGGGCGTTGATGAATTTCATAGATGCGTGGATTGTTAAGAAAAAAGTCAAGAATGCGCTTTCTTTTGCAGTTGTCAGCGGAATTACAAACATATTTTTAGGGATAATGCTGGCTTTGTTTTTAGACTGGTCAAATTATTCTCTATTTGATTTTAGATTTTCAATAATAGTAGGAGCAATGCTGGGATTGCAACTTTATTTTTATTATACAATTTTATCAAGGCACGATGTGTCTCATGTCGTCGGTTTGATTTACGCATATCCTTTGGTTGTGGCTTTTCTTTCTTTTCTTTTTCTCAACGAAAAACTTTCTTTAATTGCATATCTCGGAGCGTTCATAACAATCTTTGGGGTTTTCCAACTCACTTTAAGGATGAGAAAATTAAATTTTGCATTGATATCTTGGTCAATTATCGCATTAATTCTTACTTCAGCTCTTGCGGAATTTTTTATAAAAATAGCCACGACTCAAATTCCCGTTTGGCACAATACGGCAATAACAAGCATTGTTCTGGGATTTTCCATATTGCCGGCTTTGCTGAAAAAATCCGTGAGAAAAGATTTCAAAGGTGAATTCAAAAGGATACATTTTACTTTTATAAGTGAATTGCTAACCATTGCGGCTGTAACATCAGTGTATCTTGCAATGGCGGGATTGCCGGCAACAATTGTTTCAGTTATCAGCACATTACAGCCGCTATTTGTTTTAATCTTTGAATGGGTTGCTTTCTTCTTTGGAATTAAAATGGTTAAAGATATAGACTGGAAACAAAAAATATTCGCGATTTCATTAGTTGTTATTGGAATCATTATTTTATACGGAAGTGAAATTGTTTGATTAAAAACTTTTATAATTAGAAAAATTCATTCTTCTTAATGAATCATATTTTTGAAATAAAAGATAAAAGCGGAAGAAGGATAAGGCTGACAAGAAGGCAATGGCGCGAAACAAATTTGAAACATCCGAGTATGACTGCATATTTAGAGGAAATCAAAGAAATGCTTGTTAAGCCTGAATCCATAACCGAATACGGTCTTGATGAAAGCGTCAGATATTATTACAAATATTTCAAACACATCAAATCAAGGAACAAATATCTTTTAGTCATCGTTAAATATTTAAACGGCGACGGCTTTGTGATAAAGTCTTACTTTGAAGGCAGGATAAAATAATATGGAACAGCAAATTTACGGGATTTATTATGACAAGGAAGGAGATTTTTTGGAGATAACTTTCGGAGAATCGCCGGAAACAGAATATACGGATGAAATTGAAGAAGGTGTCTTTATCACCAAAAATGAGGACACAAACGAGGTTTACAGCGTGGGAATATTAAGTTTTAAAAAAAGGCTTCCAATATTAAAAAAGGTTCTTTCAAGATTCGGCAAAGAATTGCCCGCAGAAATTGATATTTCTAAGTGATTGGATAAAATTTTGTTACAAAAACGGCAGAGGATTTATCTTGAATTCCGAATCCATGAACAGAACATCTATATCCACAACATCGTCGCTGAACAGTTCTTTTAATTTGTTTATCTCATTTATTAAGTCTTGAAGTTCTTTATGAAACAATTGGACAAAACAGTTCGGCTTTGACATTGAGAGAACGATGCTTCTTATCAACTCCGATTTCTCGGCGAAATCTTTTATCTTTTTCTCATTTTCTTTTGACATGTTTTGAATGTTAATCAGAATGGTTGAATAAAAATACCCAAGTTTTTTCATGTCGAATAATATGGCGGAACTTAGAATCACTTTTCTTTCATGAAGTTTTTTTATTTTGTAAAGGGCCAGTTCCGGAGAAATTTTCAACTTATCGGAAATGTCAACAATTCTCTCTCTTCCATCTTCCGCCAGCATTTTTAAAATTTGTATTTCCTGTTTGTCCAATGAGATTTCTTTTGAATCTGTAATAAACGGAACCCCTTCTTCTTTTTTACCTTTCAAGAATTTCAAGGGCCAGACCTTCGTGTAATAAGGATTGAAAATAAAATAATCCGAAATTTTGTCTTTTTGCTCATTTAAAATTTTAAAAAGATACTCCCTGAAATTTTCATCATTTTTAAAAAATAATTCTGTGAAGGCCCCGTATTTGTTTATTATGAAACCAACATCAAGCCGGTTTGCATCATTTCCCGATTTATTATAGAAATTTTTCGCGTGAACCGGCTTTGTGAATTTAAGAAGGAGAATTCTGTATTCCGGATATCCTAAAGCGGTGTAATTGAACAGAGTTGTAAACTGTTTTATAATTCCCTCGGACAGGAATTTTTTTATTTTGTAGTCAACCTGCTCTCTTGTCAATCCAAGGGCTTTCGCTATCTTTGTGCTCGGTTCTCTTGCGTGATGATACAGATACTCCAAAAGCTTCGCATCTTGCGGTTTTAGTTCCATTTCTTTTTTAGAAATAACAAGTTTATATAATTTTCTATAAACTAAACTAAAATACAAGAATTGTTTAGTTTTTGTGGAATTTTCAAGAGGAAAATATATGTATGTTTTATGCTATTGTTCTGTATGACAACAAAATATCAAATAAGGGAACTCACACCAAGAGAAATGCAATGTGGTATTGGAGCTTGCCCTGCAATCTACGAAGTAGAAAGGGTAACGCCAAAAGAAATGCAATGCTGGGGAATTGGTTGCCCTGAAGTTTACCAAGACGCAGACAGCTATTTCATCATTGGAGAGAAAGTTGAAGCAGAAGAAGCAGGACTTGTTGGGAAAGTCGGAAAAAACGAAGTTCTCATAAAAGTTCCAAGAAAACTCATTGATGAAAGGCAGAAATAATTTTTGTTTTTTATTTTTAATTTCTCGATTTGCTGGATAATTCTGTAAATTTTGGATTAACTAAAATTTTTAGTTATAGTTTTTTAGTTTTTGCGGAATTTTTGGCAGAAGGTTATAAAAATTCTTACAGTACTACTTAATAGTAATTAAAAAAATACAATAAAATGACAGAAATAGTTAGAATCTTTTTTGATGAACTAGACTACAAACAATATCAAAGACTTGTTGGGTATTCTGGACGTGAATCGAGCAGGAAAAATTTACAAAATGACGGACCGTGTATTGTAAAGGCAAAGATTTCTGGAGACAATCCCCCAACTTATAACGGTGTGGAAGTTGAAATGTACCTTTATCATGAAACGGGAAGAAACGGTTCAATAGGGGTGATTCAAGGATTAGTCAAAGCGGTTTTATCTAAGGAGGAATTATAAAAAACAAGAAAATGAAAAACGGAATTTATCCTGTTGTTGAAATAGACAAAGACGGCTGGAGAAAAAACCACGGAAAAGGTCTCGCCCTATTTGACATGGGAGACAAATATAATCCCATGACTGCGGTAGTCAGAACTCTCTATGTATCGGAGTTAGATCCGCGAGAACCTGAATATGTAAAAAAAATGCGTTCAGGGGGTTTATGGACCGCATTTGAAGAAGTATTAGAAAAAAATCCAAGATATCCTACAAGGAAAAACGGGTTAAGGTTAGAAGGAGATGAAGAGAGACCTAATATGCTTTATGTCAATTCAAAATTGAAAAGAAGCAGGAATCCTTATGAATCCTTTTTTATAGGAAACTTTTTAGGTGAAAATGAAGAATTAATCACGACCCCTGGAAGATTTCTTGCATTTGATGACAAAAAACATCCTTGGGTTTCTGAGTTTATTCAACCGATAAAAATAGAAGATATCGACCAATACGATTATGATAACAGGTTTAGATTTTGGAAAATAAATCCAAGAGATTATGAACATCTTTTTGGAAATTTTGTAGAATTAGCGAGACATTTTGTTGATAATTCTGGAGGAAGAAAATGATATTATTATTCTTGGGAGCTTGGCCACTTAGTTCTCGTCAGTCGCTGTTGTGGATGGTTTCGGAGAAAAAACTCTTGCCTAAAAATCACCCCCTTGTAAAAGCTCTTGAAAAATTAGATGTTCATAAAAAAATGAGGTTAAGGAAAAAATTAGAGG
Organism: Candidatus Woesearchaeota archaeon; assembly: GCA_964364785.1. Taxonomy (GTDB): domain Archaea; phylum Nanobdellota; class Nanobdellia; order Pacearchaeales; family GW2011-AR1; genus JACQLK01. Next base: position 8,424 of record CAYINP010000004.1, read on the forward strand.
ACCGTAAGGAAAATTTGTTAAGCTACTCCACAACTGATGTAAGCGATGATGCAGTTTATGCTGGAATGGCTATAGATGATTTAGAAAAAGGAAATTACAGGAGTTTCTATTTGGATTATACTTTGAAAGAGATTGTGGAAAGAATTGGAGATTGTGTTTTAGACCCATTTACTAGGGAATATGTTTTGAAAAAAGTTGGAGGAAGAAAATGATATTGTTTGTTGGAATTCTTATTCTAAGTAATCCCTCTCCTTACAATATGGAGCCATTGCCTAAAAATCACCCTCTCGTAAAAGCTCTTAAAAAATATGTTGCTGATGGAAGAAAATCAGAATTAAGAAGAAAGTTAGAAGAAATTGCTGGGAGTAGTCTACCATCAGATTCTCGACTGCATGCCCGAATAGCTTTAGAGGACTTGGATGAGGGTGATTATAGAAGTCCTTTTTTGGAACGTGCTTTGAAGGATATTGGGGTTGGAAACTCCTTTTATTACAATTTAATTGGAGAAAAAAATGAAAAATCTTGGAAAAGGCGCCGTGCCCATACTAGATTTTGCGAAAAATCCTTCATCATATGAATATAAAAATGAAGAGAAACTAAAAATAAAACTTTCTAAAGGGTTTGAAGATACTTTGTTAAAGAATCAGCATATTCCACTTGTAAAAAAGTTATTGGGCGGAGAAATTCTCGGAGTAAAGACGTGGATTAGCGATATTATAAATCCGGGATATGTGGGATATCAGCTAATTTTAAGAGAGTTCCGTGGAAGATATTGCAGTATGACTACGCAATTTCCAACAAACTGGGAAGAGTACACAAAAGAAGAAGTAATTGAAATGTACGATTCAATCAGAACAATTGATGATTGGCATAAGATACGAAATAATGAGCTGGGAAGAAAATGAGCTGGAAAAATTTAAGGGAAAGAATTAAAGATAATCTTGAAACCGCTGTTGTAACCGTTTCTCTTCTTACAGTTATGGCTAGCGGCGCATTTTACAAAGTTACAGCGGATGAAATTAAGAGAGATTCTTATTTTAGTAGAGAAAAGCATGAAGAGGAATTAAAAAAAGGATTTACATTTAAAGATGGGGAATTAAGCGATTTTGGTAAAGAAATACTTCTTCCACTAACCAATACAATCTATAAATTATTTATTGAAATACCTTCAAGACCAGGCAGAAATTTAGCGTATCTAATTTACGGAAAATAGTTAGAATAGTTCTTCACAAAATTTTATAAACCGTTTTCTGAAAAGATAACTTTAAATTTTGGATTTTGTTTGAATATAAATGAAGGTGATTTACACAGATTATGCCGAAGAAACTATTGCCGACAGAAAAATCAATAAGGAAATTATTGAAGATGCCCTAAAAAATCCTAATGAGATTATTAAAGGCAAAAATGGCAGAAAAATTGCTCACAGAATAATAAAAGATAAATTGCTCAGGGTTGTATTTGAAGAAGATACAAAAACTTATATAGTTGTAACCGCCTATTATGCCGAACCTAAGAGATATATGAAAAAATGAAAATCAATTTTGATACAAAACACGATATAATTCGCATTAAATTTCAAGACGGAGAATATGAGAAGAGCAAAGAGGTGGACGAAGGCATAATAGTTGACATGGATAAAAATAATAAGATTATCGCAATAGAAATTCTTGATGCTTCTGATAGAATTCCAAAAGGAAATTTAAAAGAATTCTCCATGAATATTTCCGAGTAAAAGATAACCTCACCAAATATTTTATAAACCATTTTCTGATTTCCTTATTCATGGCTAATCGGAAATCAAGATTTCCTCAAAGCCATTTTACTAAAAACCTAAAAACATAAAATGGCTAAGGAAACATCGCTGGACAAAATCAAAAGGTTCGTTTTTCATCAGAAGAACATAAGAAACGTCGCGACGAGCGCTCATATACACCATGGGAAAACCGCGTTCACCGACAATCTTCTTGCAGCCGCGGGAATGATGTCCGCGAAAGCCGCAGGAGATTTAGATTCAGGAATGGCGACGTGGCAGCACGCCGATGAACAAGAAAGATTGATGACTGTCGACGCTGCAAATGTTTCAATGGCTCACGATTATCTTGGAGAAGAATATCTTATTAATTTGATTGACACCCCGGGACATGTTGATTTCGGCGGAAATGTTACAAGGGCAATGAGAGCCATCGACGGGACTTTCGTTTTGATTTGCGCCGTCGAAGGAATAATGCCCCAGACTGAAACCGTTTTAAGACAAGCGTTGAGAGAAAGAGTGAAACCTGTTCTTTTTATAAATAAAGTCGACAGATTAATCAAAGAAGTGAAATTAACGCCGGAGGCGATGCAGCAAAGATTTGCAAAATTAATAAATGATTTTAACATGCTTATCGAGCAAATTGCAGAACCCGAATTCAAAAACAAATGGAAAGTAAATGTTTCTGATGGAAGCGTCGCTTTCGGAAGCGCGAGAGACAATTGGGCTCTTTCAGTTCCATTCATGCAGAAAAGAGGAATAAGCTTCAAGGATATTTACAAGATGCAGGAAATGAGCGAGGAAGAAAGGATAAAATGGATTTGGGAAAAAGCGCCGTTGAATGAAGTTATTCTTGACATGGCGGTAAAGCATTTGCCAAATCCCATTGACGCGCAAAAATACAGAATTCCAAAAATATGGCACGGAGATTTGGAAAGCGAGTTTGGAAAAGATTTGTTAAATTGCAATCCAAAGGGAGAGGTAGCATTTGTAATAACTAAAATTGTAATTGATCCAAAAAGCGGAAAAGAAATTGCCGCGGGACGTTTGTATTCCGGGACGATTGTAAACGGAATGGATGTTTACGCGAACAACGCGAAGAAAACCTCCAGGATTCAACAAGTTTTTGTTTACAATGGAATAAAGCCCGAGCAATTGGATTCCGTTCCGGCAGGAAATGTTCTTGCAATTTCAGGATTGAATGCCGACGTTGGAGAAACTGTTACTTTGAAGCAACAAACTCCTTTCGAAGAAATAAAACATTTGTTTCAACCTGTAATTACAAAATCCATTGAAGTTGTTAGAACTGCAGACTTGCCAAAATTAATTGAGATTCTTAGAAAAGTTGCAAAAGAAGATCCTTCCATCAAAGTTGAAATCAATGAAGAAACTGGGGAATCTCTTTTGTCGGGAATGGGAGAATTGCATCTTGAAATTATCGAGGGGAGAATAAGAAACGAGAAAGGGCTTGAAGTAAAAATGGGACAGCCGATTGTTGTTTATCGTGAGGCGGTTTCAAAAGCATCAGACGAATCTGAAGGAAAAAGCCCGAACAGGCATAATAGTTTCTTCTTGAAAGTTGAACCAATGGACGAGGCAGTGCATAGCGCTATTGACAGAGGAGAAATTCCAGAAGGCAGATTGAAAAAAAGAAATGAAGAAGTTGTAAAGAAACTTACTGATTTGGGATGGACTGGAGAAATGATAAGAGAAGTAAGAGATATTTACAAGGGAAGCATGTTTGTCGATGAGACAAGAGGAGAAGTGCATATTGGAGAAGTTATTGAAATGGTTCTTGATGCTTTTGAAATGGTTATGGATCAAGGACCTTTAGCGAGAGAACCTTGCACGAAAATGAAAGTTTCTCTTATTGATATCAAACTTCACGAAGATGCAATTCACAGAGGACCTGCACAAGTTTATCCCGCAGTCAGGGAAGCAATAAAAGAAGCAATGAAATCAGGAGGCGCAACTTTATTGGAGCCGATGCAAATACATCTTATTGAAGTGCCTGAAGCTTTCATGGGCGCGGTTACAAAATTAGTTGGAAGCAAAAGAGGACAGTTGCTTGATATGACGCAGGAAGCTGGAGTGATGCACATAAAAGCAAAACTTCCAGTCGCGGAAATGATTGGATGGAGTTCCGACTTACGTTCAGCGACGGAAGGAAGAGGAGTTTCTTCCCTCATGGATCAGCTGTTTGAAAAAATTCCTTCAGGATTGCAAACAGATGTAATAAGAAAAATAAGAGAGAGAAAAGGTTTGAGTGAGAATCAGTAAAATTGGTTTGCATAGGAAATCAGTAATCACGATAATTTTTATAAAGAATTTTTATCTTTTGCAGAGATGAATTTAATAAGAAACTTTGTTGACGCGTCTTATGATTTGGCGAAGCCGGCGATTTTCAAATTAACAGAAAACGACCCTGAAAAAGCGCACGAAGTTTTTACGGGATTAATGAAATTTCTTTATGATGCGCATTTGGATAAAACAGTTCTTTGTTTTAAATCTGAAAACAAAAGAGGAATAGAAATTTCAAACGCCGCTGGTTTTAATAAAAACGGAAAAATTCCTCCATCGACGTTAAAATATTTGGGTTTTGACAGGGATGTCGTCGGCACTGTTACGGGAGAAAGATACGATGGGAATTCAAAACCAAGGATAAAAAGATTTCCCCAAACAAATTCAATGGTTAATTGGATGGGACTTCCTGGAATAGGAGCAGAAGAAGTCGCGAGAATAATGGAAAGCTATGGAGAACATGGAGTTCCAATAACGATAAATATTTCTCACACGCCAGGAACATCAGATATCTTTGCGGATTTTAAGAAAAGCGTTTCCCTAACAAGAAATTTACACAACGTTGACAGATACGAAGTAAATATTTCGTGTCCAAATACGGACGAAGATATTGGAAAATATTTATCGCGGCTGACAAAAATACTTGACGCAGTTTATGATGAAATAGAAAAAGGAAATAAAAAACAAGAAGTTTATCTGAAAGTTTCCCCCGATTTGACAGAAAAAGATGTTGAAGAAATTGCAAGCATTGGAGGAAGTTTTCGCATCAATGGATACACAACGACAAATACAACGACGGAACATCCGTATAAACATCATACGATGGGTAAAGGCGGAGCCAGCGGCGACGCTGTATATACAAAATCTTTGGAAGTGCAACGGATGTTTAATGATAAATTAAGATGCAATACTCACGCGAGAATAATTCCTTGTGGCGGAATCAGCAATAAATTAAGATTGGAGTCAAGACTTCTCGGAAATGTTAATGAAATACAGATTTTCACGCCGTTGATTTATCAAGGACCGAGGCTACTTAGAGAATTGAAAGAATAATTCACTACAAGTCAATAAGAAATTTCCCAAAAACTTTATAAACCGTATTTTTTATTACATTAACTATGGCTAGACAGGAATGAAAAACATTCCGTCAATCCATTTTTAAAATACGGAAAAATGGCTAAACTGAAATCGGAAGATTTCGTAAAACCCATTTTTAAAATACAGAAAAATGGCTAGAGAAAAACCAAATATGAATGTCGTGTTCGTTGGACACGTCGACGCTGGAAAGTCAACAATAGTTGGACGTTTGATGTTTGATTCTGGAGTTGTTTCACAGCAGGAAATGGACAAGCTGAAAGCTGAAGCGGTGAAATACGGAAAAGTTGGTTTTGAATTTGCTTATATTATGGACGCTATAAAACAAGAAAGAGAAAGAGGAGTTACAATTGATTTATCTTACAAGAAAATTATGACTGATAAATTCCAGCTTACAATAATTGACGCGCCCGGACACAGAGACTTCGTCAAGAATATGATTACTGGAGCATCTCAAGCAGACGCTGCTTTCTTGGTAATTTCCGCGCCATCAGGAGTTGAACCTCAAACAACTGAACACTTGTGGCTTTTGAGAACTATGGGAGTAAAGAACATCGCTGTTGCAATAAACAAGATGGACGATGTTGGATACAAAGAGGAAAAGTTCAAAGCTGTAAAAGAAGAAGTTGGAAAACTATTGAAGGGTGTTGGAATAAATCCTGATACAACCACATTCATTGCATGTGCTGGATTGAAGGGAGATAATATTGTCAAGAAATCTGAACATATGTCCTGGTATAAAGGACCGACAATAAAAGAACAATTTGATTTGTTCCCTGCTCCTGAATTGCCTACAACTTTGCCAATGAGAATGCCTGTTCAAGATGTTTATGAAATTACAGGAATAGGAACTGTTCCAGTTGGAAAAGTTGAAACAGGAATAATGAAGAAAGGAATGAAAGTAATTGTTCTCCCAGGAAGAACTGGAAAAGGTGTTGAAGGAGAATTGAAAACAATTGAAATGCATCATGAACAAATGGACGAAGCACTTGCTGGAGATAATGTTGGAATAAACATTCGTGGGGTTGGAAAGAAAGACATTGCTCGTGGAGACGTAGTTTGCGAAGCTTCTAAACCTATTCCCGTCGTCGAGGAATTCATTGCAACAATAACGGTTATTAATCATCCAACAGTTTTGGCGAAAGGATACACTCCTGTTTTCCACGTTCATACTGCTCAAGTTCCATGCCAGTTTGTTGAACTTATAGCTCAAATTGATCCAAGAAGCGGAGAAGTCATAAAACAAAATCCAGACTTTTTGAAGAATGGAGATACTGCGAGAGTAAGAATAAAACCGCAGGGAAATCTTTGCCTTGAAGTGCAGAAAGATAATCCTTACATGTCAAGATTCGCAGTAAGAGACGCTGGAGCAACTGTTGCAGCGGGAATGTGCACTGAGATAACAAAAAAGAAAGCGTAAATTTTAATAACAAAATTTAAAAAGGGGTTTAGGAAGTCATAATCTGGAATCATTAAGATTTCGCGTAATTAAACCGAGGAAAAATTTATGGCAAAATACGAAGAAGAAACAGAAGATGAAGTTGAGGAAGAAGACGAAGATTTAGAAGACGAGGAAGAAGAGAAAGAAGAAGACGAAGCAGATGCTTGGTAGAGCGAACATTGTATAGGCATCGCAAAAAAAGAAAACTGAGATAGTTTTATAAAGTTATTTTTGAGTGAGATTTCTATGAAAAGCCTAAAAAGTTTACTATCTGTTTTAGTTAATCCCATATTAATTTTACCAGCTCTCCCAGTTATTGCGGGTGCTATACTTATTCCTCAAGCCTATAATTTGGAACATTCTGAAGTTAAGCACGAATATACGAGAGTTGTTGATAAATCTGAAAGAGAAGCTTTTTCTGGAGGTTATATTCTGCAGGTTGCGGTTAAATGCAAAGAAGGGAAAATTTTTGGAATCAGATGTTCAAATGGAAAGTTTTGTTTTGAAGTCAGACCAAGCACTTATGAGGAACTTGAAGTAGGACAAGAAGTAGACATTTCCTATAAAAGCACATGGGGTAGGGAATATAGAATTCTAAATATAAAGTAGAGCAGTTAAGATTTTCTCTTTTGAAAAACTTTTTATAATCTCTTAATTTATTTTTCTCATGAGGGATTGGATTTTTCACATTTTAAGTTTTGTTTTTTTTGTTGCAGTAGTCGTGTTGCTTTATTTTTACTGGTTTGCTCCATTCAGCGATGTTGAATTCATAACAAAGCCAGAATATCGCGGGAATTCAAATTTCAGTTTGAACGGAAGCACGGTTCAATTTTATGAAAATCTGCGATATTCTTCAGAGAGAATTTCTTACAGGGTAGACAACATTTGCAATCTTCAAAGAAAAGCAGATATGGAATGGGCTTTTGAAACTATTGAAAACTTAACAATATTGGATTTTTATCCCGTTATAACAAACGAAGAAATCTTCGTGACTTGTGAGAATAAAATAAAAACGGACGAAAGATTCTTCGTTGCCGGAGAGGGCGGGCCGACAAACATAACTAAGACGGAAAACTTTAACGTTGTCCTTCACGGTGGAATCCTTTTATTGAGAGAATCAGAATGCGAGAAGCCGAATGTTGCAATACACGAACTCTTGCATTCTCTGGGTTTCGACCATTCGCAAAATCCAAATAACATTTTATATAATATCAGCAAGTGTCATCAAACAATCGGAGATGATGTTATTGAAACTGTAAACGAACTTTATTCCGTCGAATCAAAATCAGATTTGAGTTTTGAAAATGTCTCGGCAACAATAAACGGAAGGTATCTCAATGTAAATGCAACAATAAGGAACAACGGACTGAAAGTTTCCTATAAATCCAAACTTATTATTTACGCTGACGATAAATTTCAGAAAGAAGTGGAAATAGAACCAATGCAAATTGGTTTTGGGACAACATTAACTTTTAAGAATATTTTTGTTTCTGATTTGAGCGTGAACGAAGTTAAGATTGTCATAGATACAAATGCAACGGAGTTGGACAAGGCAAACAACGAAATTGTTTTGGAGATAAAAAAATAATCAATCCAGTTCCAAATCGTCCTCTCCGAACATTTCTTCTACGTCGTCCTCAAAGGTATCTTCATCTTCATCAAATCCACCAGCAAATTTTTTCATTTCAACCTCTTTTACTTTTTTTTAAAATAATTTTTTTATTTATAAATGCTTCTGTGATAAAATACCCATAATAAAAATATTTAAAGCGGAACCACGAGGTAGTTCCGCACCTCCATTAATATATTTTACCTCTGCACGTATTTCTTTCCGTTTTTCAAATAATTTTTCGCAATCATTAGCTCAGAGGAAATATATCCCATATGTTCCAAATCGCAAAGTTTTTTTTTCGCAATTTCCTTAATCATTTTCTCAACATTCTTTCCAACGAATTCAATTTTAACTTCGTGTTTATTATTTGCAAATCCGCAATGTAAAAATCCGTTTTCTATTTTAACAAGAAAATATCCTTTCTTATCTTTTTTCCAAGGATATTTTTTTTCGTCCGTGAAAACTATTTCCCTGTCTGCGGAAATTTTTATTTCGTTTGTGGGACAGATTTTTTTTTGAGATTTCATTTTATTGTTGAAAAATTTTTATTTTAAAATTCCTTTCATTTCTGGCAAGTGTTTTTCAATGAATTCTATAATCTCTCTTTTAGAATGTGGATTTAATGAAATCGCGATATAGTTTGGCTTTTTGTGAACAATCACAAATCCAATTTTTTCCAGCTCCTTTACAATTTGTTTTAAATATTGGAATCTCTTAAAATGTTCAAGTCTATCGTATACATTTCCCCAAAGTCCGCCTTTGCTCTTTGCCAACTTAAACATTAAAAACGCCTTTTCTCTGTCTGTAGGCATAAATCTACAAAAAAATTAAATTTATAAATGTTGCTATAACTGAAAGATTTATTATAATAAAGAAAGGTTTATAAATGTTTTAATTTTATATAAATTACGGGTAAAAAATATTATAATATAATATTTTTTACATAAAGGAAAAGGACAAATGAAAGCAAAAGAAAATAAAACTTTGTTTTTGGAGCATTTTGGAGACACTCCTCAGCTTAGAGTTTTGGATTTTCTTATTGAAAATTATTTTTTTGATTTTCCCATGACAGAAATAGCCAAGGAAAGCAATGTAAGTTATAATTCCATAAAACTATTTTTTGATAGGTTTGTTAAATCTGGGATTTTTATTAAAACGAGAAAAGTTGGAAAGTCTGATTATTACAAATTGAATGTTGAAAATCCTTTTGTTAAAAC
>CAYINP010000005.1:0-17702 GCA_964364785.1 Candidatus Woesearchaeota archaeon
AAGTTGTTTTAATCCATCTAATTCTGCGAGATTAAATGCTTGTGAAAAATTTTCCGCGATGTATAAATTTACATCAGGTATATTTGTTGCGAATTTTCCTTTAATTAAATATAATTGCAATGTCATTATTCGTATTTGTTTTTCAACTTGAATTTAGTTTGAATGTGCAATCCTTGAAGTTCTTCAAGAAGCAATTTGAATGCGTATGAAACTTCCACAGGTTCATTGTCTTCGGAAGCGCAAATTGGGCAATAGATTTTATTTCTTATTGAATCTTCGATTGCAATCGCTCCGCATTTTTCACAGATGTGCAGGACTATTTTATCAGAGTCGTATCTTTCTTTCAACAGCATCGCTGCTCCGTGCGCGACCAACGCCTGCTGCTCCATCTCTCCAAGCCTCAATGCTCCTCCACGAGAACGCCCTTCAATCGGCTGTCTTGTAAGCAAAGCAATTTTTCCAGAAGCTCTTCCGTGCAACTTGTTTGCAACCATATATTTCAATTTCAAGTAATACAAACTTCCGATGAAAATTTTTGCAATAATCTTTTTTCCAGTAACGGGGTTATACATTGTTTCTTTTCCGTCATATCTGAAACCAAGGCCCGAAAGTTGCGCTTCCAAATCCTTTTTGCTTTCTCCTGAGAACGGAGTTCCGTCGACAACTTCTCCTCTCAGCGAACCTATTTTTCCTGCAAGCAATTCAAGCAAATAACCGACAGTCATTCTGCTCGGCAAACCGTGAGGATTGAAAATTACATCAGGACGCATTCCTCTTGATGTGAATGGAATGTCGTTTTCAGGAACTATTGCTCCAATTATTCCTTTCTGTCCGTGAGATGTTGCAAACTTATCTCCAAGTTCTGGAATTCTCAAGTCTCTTGTTTTAACTTGGACTATTTTATTTCCTTCAGAATCCTGCGTTATGAAAACAGATTCAACCGTTCCTTTTTCTTCCTGTCTCATTGTAACAGAAGATTCTTTCTTCGCTCTTACGGAAATTTCCCTTGCTTCAGAAAGGAATTTGGGAGGCGAAACTTTTCCAATTAAAACTTCTCCTTCGCTTATTTCTGCTTCAGGAGAAACAACTCCGTCGTCGTCGAGGAATCTGTAACTTTCTTCCGTTTTATAACCTGATGTATCTTTTGTAGGAACAATTATTTCATCTTTCAAGCTTCCTGCGTAATGCATTTCAACGGCAGAATGCGGACGGAAATAGAAACTTCTGCCCACACCACGATCCAAACTTCCCTTGTTTAAAACTAAAGCGTCTTCCATGTTGTAACCGTCGTGAGTCATAATTGCGACAATCAAATTTTGTCCAGCAGGATATGTGTTCAATGTATCATAAACAAAACTTCTTACAATAGGTTTTTGAGGATATTGCAAAATAGAAACGTCAGTGTCAAGCCTTACCAAATAATTTGTCGCATATATTCCAAGAGCCTGCTTTTGCGTTTTACTTCCTCTGTTAAGTCTGGAACTCTGATCGTGATTTCCATAAGGAACTAAAGATGTAACAACACCGAGCAAATCCATAGGGTCTATTTCAAGATGCGTATGTTCATTTGTTAATTCATTTTCATACAATGCAACAAGCGCGTTTTCTTCCTCGGCAGTATCGAGGTATTCAATCACTTTTTGTTTTATAAGATCATTCCATTTCATTTCTCCCTGTTGAAGTTTTACGAGATGATCTTTGTTCAGTCTTGGAATTCCGTTGTCAGCAATTATAAGAGGACGCAAAGCTCTTCCAGGTTCGGTTGAAATTATAATTATCTCAAAATTATTATCATATCTTACATTCAATTGCAAAGGCAACTCTCCGTCTCTTCTTTTTTTTCTTATCTTTTTAGAAAAATTAACTGGGTTTTCAACGCTTCCTATGAATCTTCCATTGAAGAAAACGTCTCCGCCTTTTACCCCATCTTTTTCCAATCCTTCAGATTCCAAACTTTTTACGAATTTTTCTTCGTCCAAATCAGTTCTTGTTGAAATTCTGCACAGTATCGCAAGATTCTTTCTCAATCCTATTTCAGTTCCTTCAGGAGTTTCAATAGGACAAAATTTTCCGTAGTGCGTCGGATGCAAAGTACGAGCCATAAAATTTTCCTGTTCAGATGAGAGCATCGAGGAAACTCTTTGCAGTTGCGAGATTATTGCAAGATAATTTGTCTTGTCCATATTTTGCGTAACTCCGCTTCTTTCTCCCGTCCAACTCCCCGTCGCTATCGCAGATTCAATTCTGTGGGAAAATAATGTTGATTTTGCTATTGTCTTTATGGAAAATAATTTCTTTCTCTTCGTTGATTTTTGCAACGAATATTGTATGTCTCTTATAAGAACTCCAAGATTTACACGGAACAAACTTGAAAGTAAATCTCCAGAAAGACGAACTCTTTTATTTGCATAATGATCTTTGTCTGTTTTTAATTCAGGATTTTCTCTTGCGATAAGAAATTGTTTTATAAGTTTGCAAAGCGTCACGGCTTTCTTCATTCGGTCTTCTTTTTTTTGCCCGATGTGCGGAAACAAGTAAGAATCAATTCTGTTTTTAACCCTGTCGAGAATTTCTTTTTTTGTCCCCTGAAGCGCGGCTTTTTCCGCGATGTGCAGCATTGCATCTTCGGAAGAACTTAAATTTACGAATTCGTAAAGATTTACGATAACCGAATCTGTTTCCTTACCGATGAATTTTGCGATGTCTGCTTCCTTGACCATTCCAAGAGTTTTCAGCAAAACCACCGCCGGCAAATCCCTGAATCTTGAAAAAGAAACTTGCATAATTCCTTCTTTGTCCTCGGCAATTGTCGTTGGAATCCTATAGGTTCCCTTTGAGGAAAAAATTCTCAAATGAAGATTTCCCTTTGAATTTTTTTCTATGAAAGGCTGGTTTTCAGCCAAATCTTCGGACATTATCATAACTCTTTCATTTCCATTAACTATGAAATATCCTTTTGGGTCTATCGGGTCGTTGTATTGTTTTATAAGTTCGTCTTTTGACAATCCGTAAGTATTGCAAACTTTGCTTCCGACCATAACTGGAATTCTTCCTATTTCAACATCGTCGGAATCTATCTGTCCGTCTTTCTTTATTGTTATTTCAAGAGTTATTGGGGCCGAATAAGTAAGGTTTCTCAAACGGGCTTCGTACGGCATTACCAAAGATGAGCTTCCGTCAGATTCTATAATATTTGGCTTTCCAACCCTTATTCTTCCAAGAGTTATTTCAAATTCATCGTTTACTATTGTCTCGGAAATTTCAGAAACAATTTCCTGAATTCTCTTTTCTATGAAATTATTAAAAGATATAATATTAGATTCAACAAGAGAATAATCTTCAAGATATTTTTTTACTACTATGTGTTTGTTTTGCATTTTTATTTTGTTTTTAATTTATTGTTACAGATTTTTGTCATACAACAACTCTGTAATAAAAAACTGATTTGTCGTCGGGGGATTTTCTTTCAATTTTTATAATGTCGCCGACTTTGCAATTCTCAGGGAGAGCAACATCTGATAATAAAATTTTTGGCAATTGCGCCTTAGAAATATTCAACTTTTTCAACAGCTCTTCAATCTCTTTTTCGGACATTTTCGAGTGTTTGGGTTGAAGTATGTGCATTTTGAAAAGAGCTTTAAAAAGTTTATGGTTTAGTTTGACAGATAATAAATGGAACTAAAAATTAGTTTAAAAAGGTTACGTTTTGCTTTGAAAATATGATTCATGGCCTCGATTACTCGCGACTCCGCTCGGACCTTTTACTTTTCGTTTCACGATTTATTTCTCGCAAAATCACTCGGGATTTGAATTCAAATCATATCCATGCGATGCAATTTCGCTCCACTCAATTTGCAAATGGCCTCGATGGGATTTGAACCCACGACCCTTGGATTAAAAGTCCAATGCTCTAACCAGGCTGAGCTACGAAGCCACTTATAGAAGTCATTGGAAAAGTTTAAAAATATATTGTTTATTCTAAATTAAATGACGTTAAAGTTTTGCCAAAGGTGCAAATCTTTAATGAGTCTCCACAAAATAAACGGGGAAAATTTCTTGAAATATTTGAAGTGCGATTTTGTTTGTAGCGCAGGCGATTCATCTTTGACATCGAGCGAAACTATAAAAAATAATAAAGTCGGAACCGGCGTTCAAGACGATAAAAATATTCTTGCAACTTATTTTAATAAATGTAAAAAGTGCGGTTATGACAAAGCACAAGTCTTAGACATGGGAATTTTTTATTCTGACGAAGACAATCTAATTTTGTTAAAGTGCGGGAGTTGTGGATTTTCAGAGAGAATTGGAAGAAAAACAGGATAAGTTTATCTTCACGCGAACTTTTTCAGCTTTTTTTCAAAATCTTCAATCGGCATCGCGCCTATGAATTGCTCTGCTTTTTTTCCGTCCTTGAAAAGAACAAAATTTGGAATGGAAGCAACATTGAATTTTTGAGCGAGAATCTGATTGTCATCAACGTTTATCTTCCCGAATTTTATTTTTCCCTTGAATTTTTCGGAAAGTTCTTCAAGAACTGGAGACATCATAACGCAAGGCATACACCATTCGGCGAAAAAATCTATAAGTGTCAATCCAGATTTTGTATAACTTTCAAATTCGTTTTTGCTCAATTCAGGAATCTCGTTTGACATTTCATTTTTTGACTATAAATGTTTATAAAAGTTTTCTTATTAAAATTTTGATGAGAGATTATGAATTCTGCCCTCCAGAAAATCCTAATTGGTGCGTGCCTTCGGGATTGCAAACTTTGATGAAATCGCGCAGAATAAATGTAGCTCAAGAAGAAATCGCGCAGTTTTTTCCAGAATATCTTGATAATTCTGCCTTTGATGGATTTAATTTCAATAAATATTTATTTGGGAAATTTCTCGATAGATTTGGTTTAAAATGCGATTTTCACAATCCTCATGATAACATTGAATCATACAAAGACTGCGATATTTTTTTGAGAGATTCTAAAGGAGATATTTTAGTCGCTTATAATTCTCTTGGAAATTCCCATTTATCTGTTTTGTCAGATTTTTCTTTTGATTCAAAACTAGTAAAATTAATTGACTTTGAGATTCCAATTAATCTCTCTAATATTGTGAGAAATATGGATCCGAGTGAAAGCAAAAGCTATGGATTTTACGTCATTCGTTGATCATCCTTTTTCCGTTGAATAACCTTTTGTAAGTCAGGAAAGAATACGGAATATTTTCATTGTTACTAACCCCTTCTTTTTCATCAATCAATTTCCATTCATTCCATTCTATTTCCGACGGAAAAGAAGAATCTCCATCGTAATTTCTATGGACTCTTGTAATTTCAAGTTCGTCTGCAACGGGCAAAAATAATTTATAAATCTTAGAACCGCCGATAACATAAGGATCTTTGCCTTCTGCAAATTCAATTGCTTCTTCAATATTTCTTGCCAAATAAATTCCTTCTGTTGGATTTAAAGAATTCGACATTACGATATTTTTTCTTTTCGGCAACGGGCGAAATTCTTTAGGAATTGAATCGTAAGTTTTTCTTCCCATAATAACTGGATGCTCCAAAGTTAATTCTCTGAATCTTTTTCTATCTTCAGGAATATCCCAAGGCAATCTTCCGTTTATTCCTATGATATTATTTTCAGAAACCGCAGCAATCAGAGTTATTTTCATTTTAAACCGCCATTTTTCTGTTTATCGACGGATGAGATTCGTAACTATCTAATTTAAAATCTTCAATTGTTAATTTGTCAAACGGCTTATCTGAGATATACAACATTGGGAGACTTTTTGGTTCTCTTGACATTTGCTCCAAGATAGCGGTAATATGATCGTATCCTTCTATCATTTCGGATTCAGGAGGCATTGTTCTCTTCAAATCTTCAAGAACGTTCAAATAATCTTCAGGATTTTTTATGCTTCCTACCATTTCCTGAAATTGTTTTAAATTTTCTCCATACCATTCTCCTCTTCTCCCAGAGCCGCAATAGAAATGAGAATCGCCGAATGTGTGGATAAATATTCTAGGCTGCAGATTTGCCTGCTGTGCAATTACTTGCGTGAGCATCGCATAACTTGCAATATTAAAAGGCACTCCCAAAAATTGATCGCAACTTCTTTGATACATCTGCAAATCTAGGACTTCTCCGTCGGAACCTGTTTGAAACATCAGATGACAGGGCTCCAAAGCCATTCTTGATAATTCTCCAGGATTCCAAGCAGTTACTATATTTTTTTTGCTCTTTGGTTTTTTTCTCAAAACGTCAATCATCTTTTCAATCTGGTCAACTTCGACAATTTTCCCATCTCCTCCGACGGATTTCCAATTTCTCCATTGAGCTCCGTAAACTGGACCGAGTTCTCCGAATCTTTGCGCGAATTCTGAATTTTCTCTTATTCTCTGCTCATATTCTAAAACAGATTTTTCCCAATCAGGAGAGTATTTTTCATATTTGTCTTTGAAAATTCCTTCGCGAGCCATACCCTCAATGTTTTTTCCGAAGGCGTCGCGAGTCCAAATGGAAATCTTATTATCAACCAAATATTTTATGTTTGTTTCTCCGCGCAAAAACCACATTAATTCGTGGGTGATTATTTTTATTCCCATTTTTTTTGTCGTCAATAAAGGAAACCCTTGTCTCAAATCATAATTGTTTTGATATCCAAAAAGAGATATTAGAGGAATTTCGTTGCTACCTTTTTTATAGAGTGTTCTCTCCGAAGTCAGAATTTCCCTTGCGTGTTCAAGATATTGTTTTACCATTTAGACTTGCGTCTCCCTTTTTCCCTCGGTTGAAACTCTTCCTCCCTGCCATTGTCCCCTGTAAGCCGAGAAGTTTTCTGAAGTGCTGAAAAATAAGATATGCGCAATTCTGGCGCCCATTTCAAGACGAAAATTATTTTTTCCCATATTAGACATTCCAAATGTAAGTTCTCCAGAATATCCTGGATTTGCCGTCGCTGTGAACAATCCAATTCCCGAACGCTGGAGCGTTGAACGCGGACGGAAAATCGCAGCGATGTCTTTTGGAAGATTTACTTTTTCAATTGTTTTAACAAGAACAAAATCTCCGGGTTGCAAGATAATTCCTTTGCTACTTCCATATTTTGCAATCGATTTAACGTCGGGAGTAAATCTCTCCGTTTCTCCCAAAAAAGATTCCCCTTCTTTTATTATGAAAATTTCTCCAACGCGCAAATCAAAACCAGCGCCCTCCGGATTTGTCAGTTCTCTTTCTGATAAATTTTCAACTAATTTATTTTCTCTTACAAGTTTCAAAAGTTCATTTGTTCCAATCATTTTAAGATTTCTCCGTCGTTAAATCTTTTTATTTCAACCAATGTTGCATAATGTATTCTAATCTTCACTTTAGTTTCTTCAAACATTTCTTCAGTTCTTTTATTATGTTCCATTCTTTTTTGGGAACTTCCTGAATTCCAATTTCCATCAATTACAACTTCTTTTATTCCAGATTGCACAACACCACGAGCACAATCCATACAAGGTATTCCGTTAGTATACATTGTGCAATTTTCCAGAGAAACACCCATTAAATTTGCATTGTAAATTGCATTTCTCTCCGCGTGCTCGAACCAATAGTCTTTTTCACCTTTTTCGAATCTTTCAAGAACCTCATCATCAAGTCCTCTGACAAAACTATTGTATCCTGTGGAGCGTATTTCCTTTTTTGGACCAACAACAACGGCACCAATGTGCGTCCTTGTATCCTTGCTTCTTGAAGCGATGAGATAAACCTTCGTCATAAAATAATCATCCCAAGACGGAACCTCTAGTTTCATTAATATTTACAAGCAAAACTATTTATAAGAATTTATATTCTCAAGGAACTGCAGGCATTAAACCCTAACTATTACTTCTCTGCAATCGGGCTTGCAAATCTTTTTCAATTCATTCAAATAAGATTCGTCAACATCTTTTTCGGATGAAAATTCTTGGTTCAGGAGTTTTCCAGAATTTTTAAATCCTTGAAGGCAATATTTTAAACTTTTCTTTCCGCTGATTTTATTGAGCCAAATCATAATTCTCCTTATCTCCTCGGTATCATGAAATTTTTCCACAATGGTTGTCCTGAACTCATGTTCCGGGAAATTTGAGATTATTCTTATACTTTCTTCAATTTTTTCCATTAAAACAGGAGAGTTAATAACTTTTTCATAATTCTCCTTGGAAGATTTTATGTCCATTGCGATATAATCAACCAATCTTTTTTCAATCAATTCCTTTAACTTCTCGGGAAAACTTCCGTTGGTATCGATTTTTATCTTATAGCCAATGTTTTTTATTTTTCTTAAAAATTCCAAATCTATGCTTGCTAAAGGCTCCCCTCCTGTTATGCAAATGCCATTAAGATATTTTTTTCGCTTTTCAAGAAAATCAAGAATTTCATTTTCAGAATAATTAAAATCGTTTGGAGCAACGACTAATTCTGGATTGTGACAATATCCGCAGCGAAAATTGCAACCGAACAAAAAAATCGTGCAGGCTATTTCTCCAGGATAATCAATCAGCGTTGTTTTTTGCAGCCCTTTTATTAACATTTTCAATCATTGCCTTGAACATTTTTCTGTCGTCCCATTCTGCTCTTTTTCCTTCATTCCATTGCTCCAGCGGCCTTAGATATCCGACGATTCTGGAATATCTCTCGCATTTTATTCTTTCAGTTTCCATTTTTTAACCTCCCTGTTTGATTTTCATATTTAATTCCTGTTTGATATAATTTATTCTCTCGTCGCATTTCGGGCAATATTCATGGTCTCCCGCAAGATAACCGTGACTTGGACAAATTGAAAAAGTAGGCGTCAATGTAAAATAAGGAAGCCTGAAATTTTCAGCGATTTTTTTAACTAGGTTTTTGACATTTTCTTTTTCAAGCTTTTCTCCAATGAAAATATGCAGGACCGTGCCGCCAGTATATTTTGTCTGCAAGTCGTCCTGCAATTCAAGGCATTCAAATATATCTTCAGTATAATTTACCGGGAGATGGGTTGAATTTGTGTAATAGGGGTTTCCTCCAGTTTTCACAGAGTTTTCATTGGCGACGATTATTTTTCCAAATCTTTTTTTGTCGCTCTTGGCAAACCTGTACGTTGTTCCTTCTCCAGGTGTCGCTTCCAAATTGTATATATTGCCTGTTTCCTCCTGATACTCTCCCAATTTATCCCTCATGAAATCCAAGACACTTATGGCAAATTTTTTCCCTTTCTCAGTTGAAATGTTTTCTCCAGGCATAAAATTTACTATTGCCTCATTCATTCCCAGCAAGCCAATGGTTGCAAAATGATTCTTCCAGTATTCCCCGAATCTTTTTTTAATATTTCCCAAATAAAATTTTGAATACGGATAAAGCCCCAAGTCCGTGAATCTTTCAAGAGCTTTTCTTTTTATTTCCAAACTTTCTTTTGATAGCTCCATCAACTCGTTGAGTTTTTTGAAAAATTCCTCTTCATCCGAAGAGGTGAATCCTATTCTTGCCATATTTATCGTGACGACGCCGACAGAACCTGTTTGAGGATTTGCTCCGAACAGTCCCCCGCCCCTCTTCCTTAATTCCGTCTGGTCCAATCTCAAACGGCAACACATGCTTCTTGCATCTTCCGGGTTCATGTCTGAATTGATAAAGTTGGAAAAATAAGGGATTCCGTATTTTGCAGTCATTTCCCATATTGGATCGTGGACGGGATTGTCCCAATCAAAATCTTTTGTTATATTATACGTCGGAATGGGAAAAGTAAACGGCCTCCCGGAAGCGTCACCCTCAATCATCAGTTCTGCAAAAACAATATTTAGCATATCCATTTCTTTTTGAAATTCTTTGTAAGTTTCTTTTTTCATTTCTCCCCCAATAATTACGGGCTCATCTTTCATGTATGAGGGAACTTTTAAATCCAGAGTTATATTTGTGAACGGAGTTTGGAAACCGACTCTTGTTGGAACAGCCAAGTTAAATAAAAATTCCTGCATCGCTTGTCTTACCTGCTTGTAATCCAAATTATCGTATCTTATGAATGGCGCGAGAAGCGTGTCAAAATTAGAAAATGCCTGCGCTCCGGCTGTTTCCCCCTGAAGAGTATAAAAGAAGTTTACAATCTGTCCCAAAACCGTCCTAAAATGTTTCGCGGGTTTTGATTCAACTTTTCCAGGAACTCCTTTAAATCCTATAATCAACAAATCTTTTAAATCCCAACCGACGCAATATGCTCCCAAAGTTCCCAAATCATGCAAATGCAAATCAACATTTTCATGCGCTTTTCTTATTGACTCCGGGTAAATTCTTCTAATCCAATAATTTGTTATTATCTTTGTTGTTATATAATTATTCAATCCCTGAAGCGAGAATCCCATATTGGAATTTTCCTTAACCATCCAGTCGTTTAATCCGATGTAGTCTTCCACAGCCTCAATCGTGTCAAACAATCCCCTGACGTTTCTTAATTCTTCATGGCTTTTTCTGTATAATATGTAAGCTTTCGCGGTTTTTGCATGACCTTCTTCTATAAGTGTTTTTTCCACAGCATCTTGGATTTCTTCAACCTCAGGGATTCCATTCTCTCCATATTTTTTTTCCAACTCTTCTAAAACTAAATTGGAAATGCGCTTTGCCTTTTCCCTGTCTTTGCCTCCGACGGCTTTTGCGGCCTTCCAAACGGCTTCCGCTATTTTATTGCCGTCGAAAAGCACGACGCTTCCGTCCCTCTTCCTTACTTTTTTTACCATTTTTATTTTTCCTTATTTTCACGCGCCGCAAGCTTCGCAATCATCAGGATTATCTATACTACAGAAAGTTTTGTCTTTTCCGAGAAGATTATTTTCCATAGTGTTTGTTTTTTGCCCACCGAAATCTAATAATGATTTGTTCGGAAAAGAATCTTGGATTTTATTTTCCTGAACTTGTTTTGGAATTTCAGCAACTGGCTTTTCCAAGAATTTATCGACGGTGAATTGAATAGCCTGCGAAGCGGGCTTTGTCCTAAGATAATACATTCCAGTCTTCAAGCCTTTTTTCCATCCGTAAAAATGCATGCTTGTTATTTTTGCAAACGTTGGGTCTTTCATCCAAATATTTAGAGACTGGCTCTGATCTATGAATGCTCCGCGGTCAGCAGACATATCAATCAAATCTTTTTGTTTTATTTCCCAGACCGTCCTGTAAAGCTCTTTTATGTCTCTTGGAATTTCAGGAATGTTTTGAATGCTTCCGTTTCCTAGAATTATTTTATTTTTTATGTCGTTGTTCCACAATCCAATTTTAATCAAGTCGTTCACGAGATATTTATTTACCATTGTGAATTCTCCAGACAAAGTTCTTCTAGAATAAATATTTGATGTGAAAGGCTCGAAGCATTCGTTGTTTCCAAGTATTTGCGACGTCGAAGCCGTCGGCATTGGAGCGACGAGAAGGCTGTTTCTTAATCCATATCTTTTTATTTCTTCTTTTAACAAAGTCCAGTCCCACATACTGCTTGGTTTTACATCCCACATATCAAACTGCAAGATTCCTTCCGAGGCTGGAGAACCTTTGAATGTTTCATAAGGGCCGTCGACTTTTGCCAAATCCTTGCTTGAAGTCAGAGCGGCAAAGTAAATTGTTTCAAACATTTTTTTGTTTATTTCTTTAGCCTCATCGGAAGCAAAAGGCAATCTCATCAATGCAAAAGCATCAGCCATTCCTTGAACGCCGATTCCAATAGGGCGATGCCTTAAATTTGATTTTTGCGCTTCAGGAATTGGATAATGATTCACATCGATAATCCTGTTAAGATTTTTCGCAACTTGATATGCAACTTCAAAGAGATGATTATAATCATATGTTTTGTCCTCTCTCACAAATTTTTGCAATGCGATTGATGCAAGATTGCAAACCGCGGTTTCATCAGCGTCGGTATATTCAACAATTTCCGTGCAAAGGTTTGAAGATTTTATTGTTCCGAGATTTTTCTGGTTTGATTTTTTATTTACAGCGTCCTTGTAAAGCATATAAGGATTTCCAGTTTCTATTTGGCTCTCAACAATTTTTGCCCATAATTCTCTTGCTTTAACAACTCTTCTCGCCTTTCCTTCAACTTCATATTTCTTGTAGAGCTTTTCAAATTCTTCTCCATAAACATCTGATAATCCAGGACATTCATCAGGACAGAATAAACTCCATCCTTCGTTTTCTTCCACTCTCTTCATAAACAAATCTGAAATCCAAAGGGCGTAAAATAAATCTCGTGCGCGCATATCTTCATTTCCTGTATTTTTTCTCAAATCTAAAAATTCAAAAATATCTGCGTGCCAGGGTTCCAAATAAACTGCGAACGCGCCTTTTCTTTTTCCTCCGCCTTGGTCCACATATCTTGCAGTTGCGTTGTAAACACGCAACATTGGAACCAAACCATTGCTTATTCCGTTGCTTCCTCTAATGTAAGAACCAGAAGCGCGGATATTATGAACATGAACTCCAATTCCTCCGGCATATTTTGAAATCATCGCGATATTTTTCAATGTCCCGTAAATGCCATCTATGCTGTCTTTTTTCATTGCAACAAGGAAGCAACTTGAAAGCTGTGGTTTTCTCGTTCCAGAATTGAACAAAGTCGGAGTTGCGTGGGTAAAATAACCTTGGCTGAATAGTTCGTAAGATTTAATCACGTTCTTTATATCTTCCTTCCAAATTCCAACAGCGACGCGCATTAGCATATGCTGAGGACGCTCAACTACCTTGCCCCTTATTTTTAACAAATAAGCGCGCTCAAGAGTCTTAAAACCGAAATAATCATAACTGTAATCTCTCATATAATCTATTGCGCTGTCTAAAATATTTTTGTTTTCCATTACCACTTTGTATGTGTCGTCGCCAATCATTGATGCAGGTTTTCCAGTTTCAGGATGCACGTATTTGTAAAGCGCTTCAATTGTTTCAGAAAAAGAATTGCTTGTTTGTTTTTGCAGATTGCTTATTGAAATTCTTGCAGCGAGTTTCAAATAATCTGGATGAACTGTGCTAAGACTTGCGGAGGTTTCCGCGGCGAGCTCGTCAAGTTCGGAAGTTGTAACTCCGTCATAAATTCCCTCAATAACTTTCTTTGCAATTTCGGAAGGATCGACGAAATTTCTGTTCAAGCTTTCACATAATCTTTGTATTCTCTCAAGAACTTTGTCAAAACTAACTGGCTCTCTTCTTCCATCCCTCTTTACAACTTGCATTGTCATTTTATTAAATTAAAAACTCTCGTCAAGCTTGAACATTTTTATAGATGTTTCTTTTGATTTTTCCATAACTCCCGCTTTTTGATATTCGGAAACTCTTTTTTCAAAGAAATTTGTTTTTCCTTCCAAAGAAATCATCTCCATCCACGGAAACGGATTTGATGAGTTATAAATTTTTGTGCATCCCAAAGCAACTAATAATCTATCTGCGACGAATTCTATATATTGCGCCATAAGTTTTCCGTTCATTCCAATTAAGTCAACAGGCAAAGCAGAAGTTACGAATTCTCTTTCAATGTCAACAGATTCGCTAATTATTTCTTTTATTCTCTTTTCTGAAACTGGATTTTGCAACATACTGTGAAGCAAACACGCGAAATCGCAATGCATTCCCTCGTCTCTGCTTATCAATTCATTGCTAAAACATAAACCTGGCATCAAGCCGCGTTTTTTCAACCAAAAAATTGAGCAGAAACTTCCCGAGAAAAAAATTCCCTCAATGGCAGCAAAAGCAATTAATCTTTCTGCAAACGTTGTATTTTTTTCATTCAACCATTTCAAAGCCCATTCGCCTTTTCTTTTTACGGCAGGAACTGTTTCAAGAGCGTTGAATAAATAATCTTGCTCTTCCTTATTTTTTATGTAAGTGTCAATCAACAGAGAATAAGTTTCGCTGTGTATATTCTCCATTGCAATCTGGAATCCGTAAAAGCATCTTGCTTCTGGACTTGTTACATCTTTCATAAAATTCACGGCGAGGTTTTCCGTAACTATTCCGTCGCTGGCTGCAAAAAATGCAAGAACGTGCTTCAAGAAATGCTTTTCTTTTTCGTTGAGCTTTGTCCAATCAGTCAAATCCTGATGCAAGTCTATTTCTTCTGTTGTCCAGAAAGACGCTTCCGCTTTTTTATAAAATTCCCATATTTTATGGTCTTCAATTGGAAACAAAACGAATCTGCTGTTTGTTTTTTTCTGCAGCTCTTCTACTGTTTCTTGCGTCGGCAATTCCCTGTAATCTTTCAATTCAGATTTAACAACCAGTTCTTCGTATGATCTATCGTTAAGTTCTTCTTCCCATTCTTCAAGAATTTCAAATTCCAAAGATTTTTCTTCTTTGACTTGAACATTTTTTTCTGGCTTGAAATAAACAATATCTTCTTCCCAATCGTCTTCAATAGAAAATTCGTTCTGCAACATTTTACAATTCTTTCAACTCCTTTTTGAAATCGTCGATGTCTTGAAAGTTTCTGTAAACTGAAGCGAATCTTATGTAGGCGATATTGTCTATCTTTTTCATCTTCTTCATTATTATTTCACCTATAACAGAACTCCTGACTTCCTTCTTTCCCTTTCTTCTTAATTGTTCTTCAATTTCACTTATCATTTTTTCAATCTCCTCTTTTGATATCGGGCGCTTTTCAAATGCCCTGTAAATTCCACGCTCAAGTTTTTCCTTGTTGAATCTTTCTCTTGAATTATCCTTTTTTATAACGAAAAAATCTCCAAAATCTATTTTTTCGTGTGTCGTGAACCTTTTTCTGCATTTCAAACACTCTCTTCGTCTTCTTATGCCGTTTGGCGAAGGTCGCTTATCAGTAACCTTCAAAGTTGTATTTCCGCAAAATGGGCAATTCATAATTTCAATCAAGATACAATATCTTGTATGTCTTCTCTTTTTATATCACTACAAATTGTATTTGACTAAACTTATGGATATGGGAAGTATTTAAACATTCATTTAAATTTTAAAGTGATGACATATCTTCTTGGATAATGCATGTTGGAACAGATAGATTATTAAACAAAATTCTAAGGATTTCAATATGACAACCGTTACTGAAGGAAAGAAACACACAGAAAGTGAGACGAAAAAAATATTACACCCTTTGGTTAAAGAATGGTTTTTCTCAAAATTTGAGAAATTTTCAATGACGCAACTTTATGGTGTTTATGAAATCTGGCACAGGAATAATATTTTGATTTCTGCGCCGACGGGAGGAACAAAAACTCTTACGGCTTTTCTTTCAATTTTAAATTATCTTGTTTTTCTTGCCGAGAAAAACAAACTTGAAGAAAAAGTTTACGCGGTTTACACAAGTCCGTTGAAAGCATTGAGCAATGACATTCATAAAAATCTCGTCGAGCCATTGAATGAAATAAGAGAACTTGCGGAAAAAAAAGGAATAAAATTGCAGGACATAAGAGTTGCTCTCAGAACGGGAGATACGAGCGCGAGCGACAAAGCGAAAATGCTTAGAAAAACGCCACATATTCTTGTAACGACGCCAGAATCTTTGGCAATAGTTTTGACTAGCAAAGTCTTTGTTGAGAGAATGAACTCCGTCGAGTTTTGCATCGTCGATGAAATTCACGCAATGGATAACAAAAGAGGAACATATCTTTCTCTTACTTTGGAAAGATTGAACGAAGTTACAAAAACTTTTCCTACGAAAATCGGCTTGAGCGCAACAGTTGAACCGATGGAGGAGGTTGCGCTATATTTGGTTGGAGAGGAAAAAGACAGAAAAGTAAAAATCGTTCGTGTTCCTTTGAATAAAAAAATCGACATTGACGTTCTTACTCCCGTCGAAGATTTGGTTGAGGATACAAACATCACACCAAGTTTTTACAATCTTCTTGATACTTTGTTGAGAAAACACAAAACAACTTTGATTTTTACAAACACGCGTTCAGCGACGGAAAGAATAGTCAATCATCTTAAAGATAAGTTTCCAACCGAATACGGAGATGACAGCATTGCCGCGCATCATTCGTCTTTAAGCAAGTCCCATAGATTTGACATTGAAGAAAGATTGAGAGATGGGAAATTAAAAGTTGTCGTATGTTCCACGAGTTTGGAATTGGGAATTGACATAGGATATATTGATTTAGTAATAATGGTTGGTTCTCCGAAATCAAGCGCGAGAGCATTGCAAAGATTGGGAAGGGCAGGACACAAACTTCACGAAACTGCAAAAGGAAGATTTATTGTTTCTGAAAGGGACGATTTAGTTGAATGCTGTGTTATACAAAAAGAAATGATTGAAAGAAAAATAAACAAGATTGCTTTTCCAAGAAACTGTCTCGACGTTCTTGCGCAGCAGATTTTCGGAATGGCTATTTACAAAATCTGGGACATAGATGAAATTTTCTCCGTTATAAGAAAAAGTTATTGTTATTCAAATCTGACGAGAAATGATTTTCTTGATGTTATAAGTTACCTTACTGGAGATTACGCTCTTGAAAAAAATAATGTCTATGGAAAAATCTGGTATGACAAAGATACAAAACAAATTGGAAAAAAAGGTAAAATGGCGAGAGTTCTTTACTTGACAAATATTGGAACAATTCCTGATGAATCATTCATTAATGTAAAAATTGCAGGAAGCGATAGTCCAATAGGTTTTATCGATGAGGGTTTTCTTGAGAGAATGAAAAAAGGCGACGTTTTTGTTTTGGGAGGGAAGAAATATCTTTACAGATATACAAAAGGAATGAATCTTTATGTCGGCTCTGCGGACAATCTTTCTCCGACGATTCCATCGTGGTTTTCAGAAATGCTTCCATTGAGTTTTGATTCTGGTTTGGAAATTGGGAGATTTAGAAAACTGATGCATCAGAAGTTTTCTGCTGAAAAACCAAGGGGAGAAATAATTGAATTTATTATGAAACATCTTTATGTTAAAGAAATCACCGCAGAGTCAATTTACAATTATTTCGAGGAACAGCATCAGTTTATGGAAATTCCTCGAGAAGATTTAATGCTTATCGAAAAATACAAATCTGAGAAAAATTATCTTATTTTCCATAGCATGTATGGACGAAGAGTAAACGACGTTTTGTCCAGAGCTTTTGGATTTTTAATTGGAAATCTTGGAGGAAGAGATATTGAAGTTGGAATAAATGACAACGGTTTTTATATTGCAGGCGAGAGAATTCAAATAAAGACCCCTTTAGAATATTTGACTAAGGATAATATTGAAGAAGTTTTGAAAGAGGCGATTGAAAAAACTGATGTTCTTGCGCGAAGATTCAGGCATTGCGCGTCAAGAGCTTTAATGATTTTAAGAAATTACAAGGGAAACAGAAAAACCGTCGGTAAACAGCAAATGAAAAGTCATTTTCTTCTTCACGCCGTGAAAAAAATAACCACTGAATTTCCTATTTTGCGCGAAGCGAGAAGAGAGGTTTTGCAGGATTTGATGGATATTGAAAATGCAAAACTCGTTTTAGAATGGATTAAAGAAGGAAAAATAAAAACGAAAATTGTTGAGACAGAAGTTCCAAGTCCGTTCGCGTCAAATTTAATTCTTCAAGGTTATTCTGACTTGATAAGAATCGAAGACAGGCATGATTTTCTAAGAAGAATGCATGAAGAACACGTAAGAATAATTGCGATGAAATTTTTAAGGGAGGAGATTGAAAATGAAAATTGAAAAGACAAATTTGGAAATTGGAAAAAAATATGAAGGCAAAGTAAGAGACTCATATTTTTT
>CAYINP010000006.1:0-12263 GCA_964364785.1 Candidatus Woesearchaeota archaeon
TTTATTCTTATTATGCAAATCATTGTTCAAAATCTCCCGTATCTGCAGTGCGCGTTTTAGTAACTTTTTTATTTGTTTTTTCCAATGCTTGAATGCAAGCTTTTACAAGATTGAATGACGTCCTTTTTTGTCCGAAGGACTTGCTGTAAATATCTTTTATTCCCACAAGTTTAAGGACTTTCTTGACTTCGCTTCCCGCAACCAAACCTGTTCCTTGTGGCGCTGGTACCAAGATTATTCTGACGCTTCCAACTTTTCCTCTAACTTCAAAAGGAATTGTATGATTTTCAGAACAGGAACAATCGAAAGCCCCACAGGTTCTTCTGACTTTCATTATATTGAGTTTTGCTTTTCTTGTTGCTTTTTCCCTCGCTGGAAGCGTTTCAGCGGCCCTCCCATATCCAATTCCAACGTGTCCGTTTCCATCTCCCACGACGGCAAAAGCGGAAAATGTTGGAACATTTCCCTCCATTGTTTTTCTTTGCGTTTGTCTCCAAGCTCTCCTCTTTCCTCCGCCAAACTTTCCTTTTGATTGTCCGATAGAAATTAAATCTGCTTGAAGAGTAAGGAGAATATCAACGATTTCGCTTTCAAGAATCTTTTTCTTGCTGTCAAGAATTTCATCAATGTCTTTTATTTTTCCAGATTTTACTTCCATTCCCAATTTTGTCTTCGGCGCCCATCCACCAACAGCTCTTTCTTTCTCCTCGACTTCTCTGCTTTTTCTTTCTTGGCGATGCGTATGCCAATCGCTTTTTCTGTTATTTCTTCCTTCCGCTGGTTTCATTATATTTTCTCCACGTTTGATTTTACTTTTTCAAAAATCTTTGAAAAATCTTTCTTCAAATGCTTTCCCTCAATTCTATCTTTCTCTGGAAATGTTTTTGCATCATGTTTTATTTTTAACCCTGAATCTACAAGCCCTTTCAAGAAAGCGAAAGTTTTTGTCTTGTGAATATTTCTTATCATTCCAAAATCAACAATCGGAGTTTGCTTTTTTTCTTTTAATATTTTCTTTCCGACGAGCAATCCAGTTAAATATGAAGCAGTTATGGATTTCAAGCTTCCCTTAAATTCCTCAGGCCATCCGTGTTTCAACAATGCTTTCGAACTAACTCCAATTTCAATCTTGTCCTGAGTTTCTTTTCCAGTTACATATTGCGCAATAACGTGCTTGTTAGTCTTTCTGAAAACAATTCTCGGCCTCTCGCTTTTAAGCATCTTGAATCTTTTTCCGTAATCTGTCCTGTTTTCTTTTCTTCTTCGTTTTATTGTTTTCATTTTGTTTTTTGGGTTATGCGAAGGGGTGTCCCCTCGCTTTTCATTTTCTTATTCCCCCGACGTAATCTCTCAAGTGGTTTTTGCTCTTGAAGAATTTGTTTCTTATTTTCTTCCTCAAGTCAATTGACTCTTCCTTTGAGATTTTTCCCTGACTCTTAAATCCATTTACCTGCCTTCTTAACTTTCTTGTCATAATAATATAATCCTTTTTTCTTGTGTTGACTTTTATTTTTACATTTCCAGGTCCCTTTCTTCCGCCAGCTCTCTTGATTGTTTTTCTTCCCTTGACTTCTCTTATAAGAATCGCGCCGTCGCCTTTCAAATCTCTTATGTCTTGCTTTGTGATGGCTTCTTTTATTTCATTCAATCTTGCTTTCACAAATATTATTCTTGATTTCCCGACGCTGAACACTTTCGCAGCGAGCGCTTTTTTCTTTGCTAAATTCATTTTTTCTTTTCAGTTTTTTTAATTAATTTATCTATGTTCAAGCCGACTATTTTCATTTTCA
Source organism: Candidatus Woesearchaeota archaeon (assembly GCA_964364785.1). Lineage (GTDB taxonomy): Archaea > Nanobdellota > Nanobdellia > Pacearchaeales > GW2011-AR1 > JACQLK01. The sequence continues at coordinate 1,791 of CAYINP010000006.1, forward strand.
TTTCTTTTGCTTTCTTCGCAATTTCAAGTTTCTTCTTCCTTCCGACTTTTCCCAAAATTGCAATTCCATTTTTTCCAATCTTTCCCAAGTCCTTTACATTGTAAACAATCATTGGAATTCTTTCTTCAATCTTTCCTCTCGCCTTTTTGTTTCTTGAATATCCTACGCTTGGAACGGCAGAATATCCCTTCCTTTTATTTCTTAATTTGTTATGTCTTCCCGTCGGATTTCTCCATTTCTGCTTCTTTTTTCTTCCTTTTCCAAGCCTTGAAAATCTGTACCAGCTTCTTCTTAAGAAATTCATATTTCCTCTCCGGCTTTGCTTGTTATGAATATTCCATCTTGGAAAACCCTTCTGTCTTTTCTTCTTATCCACGTCGCTTTTTCAAGATTCGCCGCAGTCTGCCCGGCTGCTTCTTTATTTGAAGAATGTATTACTATGAAATCCCCGCTGATTTTAACGTCGACGTGAGGGAGTATTTTTGATTTTCTCGGAATTTTTTCTCCGAGGAAATTTTTTATTGTAATCTCGTTTCCGTGCATTTCAACAGTCATCGGGAAATGGCTGTACACTGCTTTCATCTTATATTCAAACTTGTTTTGTATTCCTTCAATCATATTTTTTATGTGCGCTCTGAAGGTGTTTATCAATCTTTTTTCCTTTTTTGTCGCTTCTTTGGTTCCTATTAAAATCTTATTTTCCATTTTTTCAACCTTGAATTTTCTCGTCTTGAATTTCTTTTGAGTCTCTCCGTTTTTTCCTTTTACTTTTATTATGTCTCCGTCTAGTTCTATCTCTACTCCATGTGGAATTTCAATCTCTTGGAAAAATTCTCTTCGCATTTTAATAGAAATAAGCAATCAAGCTTCCTCCCAATCCTTCTGTCTCCGCTTCATCATGGGTTTTCAATCCCTTGTTTGTGGAGATTATCATTGTTCCGATATTTCTTGCAGGAAGATATCTTCTCTTGTATTTTTCAATGTCTTTCACAGAACACGTGAACCTCGGCTTTATCGCCTTGCAGTCTATCAAATCTCCTATTGTAACCTCGATGGATTTTTCCTTTCCATCTATTTTGTATTTTTTTATCGCGTCCCTTTGCTTCATTATTTTTAATATTTCAACAAGAAGGTTTGAAATTCTCTTTATCTCGACGGTGTTCTTTTTAGCCCTGTGCGCGTTCCTTATGACGTTTAATGCATCTGCAACTATATCTTGTGACATTTTATGAATATTTTTTGAAGCCGATTTCGGTGGCGATTCTTCTAAAGCATTGTCGGCAAAGGTTTAATCCGTATGAACCTATGTGCGCCCCGAATCTTCCGCAGCGCTCGCATTTTTTCGTCGCTATTCCGATTTTTCTATCCTTCGGCTTATTGTGCCTCGTATATTTGCTCGCTACTTCCGGCTTGTTTTTTAATTGATTATTAAGTGTTTTTTTCCAATCGCTTGCTGTCATTTTTTATTTAAATTTCGTTTTGAAATTTTCCTCCATAAATTTTATTATTTCTTCCTTTGAAATCACTTGTCTCTTAGGTATTCTTCCTCTTGCAATTTTTCTTATTCCGACTCTTCTTCCAGCCCTCTTGAAAACAACTGTAACATCCAATCCTCTGATTCCAATATCTCTCTGATATTCAATTCCTGGAATTTCAATATATTCTTTTAATCCGAATGAAAAATTATTCTCGCTGATTTGCTTCCTTTTCAAGATATTATCTATTGCAACAAGCATTCTTTTCAACAAAGTCTCCGCGCCTTTTCTTACTGTTATAACAGAACCGACTTCCAACTTTGGTCTTACTCCAAGCGCAGGAATTCTTTTGTGAGATTTCATCTTTGCAGGTTTTCTTCCTGTAAGAAGTTGCAACAACTTCGTTCCTTTCTCAAGCTCTTCTCCAGTTCCTCCAATGTTCAAAACAACTTTCTCTATTCTTATTCTTCTCATTGGATTTTCCGTTTCTGATTTGCTTTTCATTTTGTTTTCTGGGGTTATGCGAAGGGGTGCCCCCTCGCTTTTCATTTTAAATCTTAATTTACGACGATAATTTGTTTAATTAATACGTTGACTTTTTTGCCGTCGGAATTTATTTCCGCCATCTTATGTTCCGCATCTATTTTTTCGACTTTTCCACTTTCTCCCATATGCTTTCCTTCAAAAACAACAACACTCGCGCCATTTTTCAATGAAAGGCATTTGTCCGCTTTTTTGTTTTTGAAATTCAAAACAAGCGAATCATTGATATTGCATTTAACTTCGGAAAGAACGTTGTTTCCGTCGCTGAGATTAATCTGTGTTTTCTTTCCTCTGAGCGTTTTCTTTCCAATTATCTTAGCAACTTTTTCGTGGGATTCTGATTCTTTTATTTCTCTCAAGTCAAATTTCTTTCCAGCTGAAATTTCAACTCTGTAATGTTCCTTAGAAGGAATTATAGAAACCACGTCGAACAAGAGAACTGCATTTTTCTCGTCTGTAACAGGTTTTCCATTTACAAGAATTTGTTTCAAGTGTATTGCTCTTTTTACTTCTCTTCTGTCCTGCGCTTTTTTCAGCATATTCCTCATTACAATTAGAATTGGAATTCCGCCTTCAAGATTAAAATTAGGTCTGACTACGTAAGTCGTTCCCTTTCTTTCTATTGGCCATGTTTTCGGCACTTCTTGTCTCTTAAGATGCATTTTGTTTTTTCTTCTGTCCCTTTACTTTATTTTCTCTCTCGTCTGTTTTGACGTCTTGCTTTTCCGTCGCGGATTTCTTTTCTTTTCCCGGCGATGCGTATGCCAATCGCGTTCCAAATCTTCTTTTGTCAGATAAATCAAGCTCAACTATTTGAAGATTGGAAGCTCTCATTGAAACATTAACTTTTGAACCATCCATTTTTTTCGTCTGGATTCCTTCAACGATTATTTTCCCAGTTTTAAGTTTTACTTCAAGAACTTTTCCTTGCTTTTTCTTGAATTTTCCGCGCATTATTTTCACTGTATCATTTTTTCTAACTGAGACGTTTCTCTTTCCTTGTTTCTTCCTAAGTTCTTTGGACAAATTCACACTTACAAGTTTCTTTTTCAAATGCAAAGGCAGATTTGCAACATACTTTCTCTGCTTTCTAGGAAGTTTGCTTCCCTTCCAATGTTTTGAAAATTTCTTTTTCATTTTAATAAACGATTGATGCCAATTTAGCGACGGAACTCCAGCGTTCCATTACTTCCCTTGCAACAGGTCCTTTAATTTGCGTCCCTTTTGGGTTTCCCTTGTCATCTTTCAAAATCGCGACAGCGTTGTCTTCAAATGAAATTCTTTCTCCATTTGGTCTTCTGTAAGGTTTCTTTATTCTGATTACAATTGCGTCGAAAACTTTTCCTTTCATATCTGGAACTCCTTTCTTGATGCTGACTTTTACAAAATCCGCGATTTTCGCAAAACCCTGTCTTCCTTTTGCGGCTTTCAATCTTTTTACAGAAACTATTCTCGCGATTTTCCCGCCGCTGTTATCTGCAACTACACAATTCGCTCCAAGGTTCAATCCTCTCGTTGCTCTTGCTGTTATTGCTTTCATTTGACAAATTCTCCTTGGCGAATGAATGAAAATCTTTGATTTGCTTTCATTTTATTTCATTTTTCGCTCCTGTCTTTAATTTTTTGTATGACTGCAAAATGGATTATCTTGCTCAAGGGTCTGCATTCTTGCACTTTTATAAGATCTCCGACGCTGATTTTGTCTTCCATGCACATTGGAAGATGCGCGTGAATCTTTGTTTTTCCTTTCATATATCTCTCGTATTTTCTTACGTAAATCATTCTCTCAAATTCAATTACAATTCTCTTCGCAAATTTCTTTATAACTCTTCCCTCAAAAGTTCTTCCCCTGACTTTCAAACTTCCGTGGACGTGACAATTTCTGTCAGAACATTCTCCAGAATGCTTTGGAGTTTCAACTATCTTCTTTTCCTTCGCGTTTTTTGTTTTGTTTTTTTCTACCATATTCTTTGTTTTTTCTTTTGGGGCAATGCGTAGGGGTATCCCCTCGCTAATTTATTGAGTCTTCATCAAATCCGAGTTTCACAAGTATTTCCTTGACTTTCTTCGTGTGGTTTCCTTGCAACTCTATCATGTTGTCTTTGAATGTTCCTCCGCAGGCAAGTTCGTTCTTCAGCGATTTCGCGATTTTTTTTATGTCCATTCCAGGTTCAAAACCTGAAACGATAGTCACGATTTTTCCGAATTTTTTCTTATCTGTCGTGATTTGTATTTTTTGCGAACTTTTTACAATCTGCTCGCAAACACACGCTTGCATTGGGAGACCGCATTTCGGACAAATTTCCATTTATTTATTTGTTGTTAGTATCCTCGCTATTGCTTTTTTAATTTCGTTTGTCCTTATAGACTTTGAACTGTTTGAAAGGGATTTCACAAGCTCTAATTTCAATTCTTTCATTTTCTTTTCCTTTTCCTCGGAACTCATTTTCCCAACTTCCTTGAATTTTTTTGATGCCATTTATCTTTTTTTCTTAGTTTTTACCTTTGGTTTAATTTCTTTCGCTTGTTCTTGTTCTTTCAATTTTCTCATAAATTCATCGTCAATTGTTATTCTGTCGTCTATTTTTGCGTAAGGCGAAAGTATTGAAACTTTTATTCCGACGGTTCCTGGTCTTGTTTGCGCGACTGCTTGCGCTCTGTCAACAATCTTCGCGGAATCTCCAGTTTTCTTCAATAATCCATATGCAAATCTCCATTGTTTTGCCCTCGCGCTTGGCAATTTTCCTCCAAGCCTTATTTCAACTCCAAGTGCTCCTGCGTTGATTATTTTTTGGAGCATTTTATATGCAATGACTTTAAATTTCATTGGTCCAAGGAATTCAAGCGAAAGCGCAATTTCGTCAGCAACGATTTGCGCGTCAAATTCAGGGTTCGTTATTTCCTCGATTTCAATGTGCGGATTTTCAAGCTTGAATTTTCTTTTCAAAACCCCCGTAAGCTCTTCGATTTTTTCTCCGCCTCTTCCTATTATCATTCCTGGTTTTGAAGTGGCGATTATTATCTTTTCTCCGATGGGAGTGTATTCAATTCTTACTCTGCTGACTTTTCCCTTTCCAAGAGAGTTCTTTATGTATTCTCTTACTGTGAATTCTTCCTTCTTGAATTTTACAACATTTTTTTCTTCCATTATGAAAATTCTCCTGAATTTTTATTATTAAAAAATTTATTTTTCATTTTATTTTGTTTGTCCTTTTTGTTTTTTATTTTTCTTTGAGACTTTCATATTTTCTTTTGTTACCGCGCTTCGCGCGATTAATTTAACATGCGTTCTTTTTCTTCTTACCGAGCCGAATTTTCCGAAAGGTCTCGGCGCAATATTTGAAACAGACTCTGAAATAATTGGATTCTCAACACCGAGGAAATTTGCATTCGCCTGAAGGCTTTTCAAAAGTATTATGAAATTTCCAGCGGCTTTCTGCGGATATTTTCCAGACATCATTTCCCCTTTCCTGTGCGCATATCCTGCCTTCATCGGAATCGCCCTCTTTATTCTTGTGACTTCTTCAAGCTCCTCTATCGCCCTCTGAATCTTTTTTCCTTTTATGAATCTTGAAATTCCTGCGGCAGTTTTTGTGGACATATGCAATGAAAGCCCGTTAACAACAGCCTCGGTTTTCTTCGGCTTCTGAATTTCTTTTTGTTTTTTATCTTTTTTATTTTCTGAAGTTTCCACTATCTTTTCTTTCTTTTCTTCAACTTCCTCGTGTTTGTGTTTTTTTTCTTCTGCCATTATGCAAAACTCCTCAGACGTATTTTTTCTAAATCATCGCTTTTTTGTATTCTGAAAAATTTATTTTTCATTTTGTTTATTTTTTAGCTTTCGCTTTTGAACCTTTAGTTGCGCCCATTCCAGCTTTTCCGTGCTTTGTCTTTGCTCTCGTCGGAGCAAACTCTCCAAACTTGTGTCCAAGCATTTCTCCAGTAACTTCAATTGGAAGAAATCCTCTTCCGTTGTGAATATGCAATTTCATTCCAACCATTCCCGGAACGATAGCCAAATCTCTAAGATGAGTTTTTATCGGCCTGCTCTTTGCAATTTTCTTTTTCGCTCTTGTTATAAAATCTTCAATTTCATCAAAATGTCTTAGGACATATTTCCTTTGTCTTGAAGTAAGGAATTTTGCAAATTCTCTGACGTCCAGCTGTTTCAACTCATCAATAGTCTTTCCCCTGAATGTGATTTGTTTTTTTGTTGTTTCTTCTTCTGCCATTTTTATTACCTTTTCTTCCTTCCTGTCCTGCTTGGTCTTATGTGTCCAACTCTTCTACCTGCAGGAGCGTTTCTCTTCGCAATCTTGCTCTTTGGTCTCTTTCCTCTTCCAGAACCAAACGGATGATCTATTACGTTCATCTTTACCGCTGAAGTTCTAGGCCAGAGTTTTCCCTTTGCTTTCTTAAGATGATATTTGGTTCCAGCTTTCATGAAAGGTTTGTCAAGTCTTCCCGCTCCCGCGATAACTCCAATTACTGCTCTGCAATTTGGATTAAATTTCTTTTCTTTTTTTGACGGCATTAAAACGTAAATATATTTTCCAAAAATTCTGCTTACAATAGCTGAACTTCCTGCCGTCTTTATAAAAACTCCGCCGTCTCCAGGGTGTGATTCAACATTATAGATTTTTGTCTTGACTGGAATATTTCCCAAAATAATTATATTTCCTTCCTTGATTTCGCTTCCGCCGAATTTTATCTTTTGTCCTTCAATCATTCCCTCGAATGCAGGCATGAAAAAAGTTTCGCCATTGAAAACTATTTTTGCAAGAGGCGCCGTGTGCGCCGCTGAATCTTGAAGTTTCACGACGGTTCCTTCTCCCTCGAGCTTTGAAGGATATTTCAATTTAAATCTAAACGCGCGTCTTCTAACTCGGTATGTTCCGCTTCCTTTTCCTCGCGCCTGTGAAATTATACGTTTTGCCATTTTATATCAATCCCAATTTCGTCGCAACGTCGATTGCGGGAAATTCCTTTTTTAATTTTGCATAAACTCTTTTCTTGTTTGCTCTAACGAGCGTTCTTATGTTTTCTACTTTCACGTCGAAAAGATTTTCAATTTCCTTTTTGATTTCGTCTCTTGGATTTTCTTTCTCGGTTTCAAAAACCAGGGTGTTTTCTTTTTCAATTATAATTACAGCTTTTTCTGTCGTGATTGGTTTAAGTCTCATTTTCTTTTATCCTCGGGGGCAAATTTCCCGATGCGTATGGAATCGCGGGGTGTCCCCTCGCGCTCCAGATATTTTGGTATTTTATATTTTGCATATTCTGGAAAAATATTCTTTCCGAATATAATTCTAAAAAAACATTCTCCTGTAAGTTTCGCGTCTTCCAAAGCATTGTGTGGATTTCCCTCTTGTATTACTTTTCCATCTCTTAATTGTATTCTCAAATCTGGAACCCCACAAAATTCAAGTATGCCTTTCAAATCCATTGAACTGTTGTGCTCGTGCGTTGAGAATTTTCCGTTTACCTCGTGATATTTTGTTTGCGCGATTGAATGCAAATCAAAGCTTCTGTAATGGAATGTTTTTTTTATCCCATATTTTCTTGCCTTCTCAGCTAAAAAGCCGGCGTCGAATTGCGGATTTTGACAAAGAAGATTTCTCAAAGGCCTTAATTCAACCCACGAAAAGAATTTCTCAATCATTTCCTGCTGCGATTGTTTCTTTGGATTTCGCAATTGCTCTTCGGTTTTTCCGATAACTTTCAATGCGCCTTCGTCTACGATTTCGTCGTCGTCGATTCTCGACTCGTCAAAAAATATTTTTTCTGGATTGTTCAAATCAACCGCGCCAATTTGCCATATTCCATTATCTGTGGGAATCAATCCAGACATTTCCAAATCAACTACAATAGGAAGTTTTTGATTTGACATCATCTGTATTTTTCTCCAATTTCTTTAATTGCTTCTTCTGTATAAACGACAATTCTTCCCAATCCGCCTTTCGCCAAATCCAAAATTCCGAGGTTGCTTGCATTTGCGGAATCAAAGACGTTTGCTTTCAATTTTTCTTTCTTTCCAGTTACAATAACCAATCCTGCATTTTGCTTGTATTTTCTTCCCCTCATTTTTCCTATTCCTGCTCTTACCGATTTCTTGCTTATGGAAACTTCAAATAACTTTTCTCCAAGCATATGCTTCATTGCATTCAGCAATTCTTTTGTTTTCAAGTTTAAAATTCCGCGTTCAACGATGAATGGAAGTTCTCTTATGTCTTTTTCTTCTATGCTTGCGTATTTTCCAGCGACTCTTTTCTTGTTTGCCGTCGCTGATATTGCGGATTTCAATGCAACATCCATTTCTTTTTTGTTTATTTTTACTCTGTTAAGCATATGTAATATTTTTGGAGGATGCGCCCTGTGCCCGCCTCTTGCGTGCGGTGCCGAGGCTCCCACCCAATTAAATTGGCTTCCTCTTTGAGACATTATCTTTCTAGGCAATCTTGAAAGCCCTTTTCCTCTGTCAGATTTCCAAACGTGTCTTCTGTGGCTTAAAATTCCTGAAGCGGAATGCTGATGCCCTGCCATAGGCGTCGGCGCATAAGGCTGTTTTATTTTCTTTCCTTCCAAAACCTTCGCGATGATGTCTTCTCTTATTCTGTCAGAAAAAACTTTAGGCAATTCCATCTGCTTTGTTTTCTTTCCCTCTGAATTAAACACATCTGCTTTTGTCATTTTATTTCAATTCCAAATCTTTGTTTTAGTTCTTTAGTTCTTGACAGCAAAGCCTCATCGTAAAGCATTGTATTTACTCCAATGCCTCTCGCAACTTTACTCGCTTCAAAATATTCTTGAACCATTGTTCCAAGGTCTAGATTTTTATTTCCCTCAAATGCTGATTCAAAGTTATTTATTGCTATTTTCAATACCTCTTCCATTCCGCTTCTTGCCAAATCTCCGTTAACTTTTTCGTATCTCATTTTAATTTTCAATTACCTCGTATAATTTTTTCTTTTGTTTTTTAGTTTCTCTTAAAGCGGAGGTTATCATTAGTTGTCTCTTTGCTGGACCTTGAACGCTTCCTTGAACAAGAATGTAATCGTTTGTTATGTTTCCATAATTTTTTATGTTTTTCAATTTCTTATTGTTCTCATTTGGTTTTCCTATGGAAACTATTTTGTTGTTGTAAACAACTCTTGTAAACATTCCAAGCTGTCCTGCAAGCGGAGTTCTGAAACTAACTCTTGGAGGATGCCAAGGTCCAAGAGAACCAGGACGTCTTTGCCCCTTTTCAGATTTGTGCTGTTTCAACGTAATTCCAAATCTTTTTACAGGTCCAACCAAACCCTTTCCTTTTGTTAAACCCCTTAAATCCACGAGCTGTCCTTTTTGGAAAAAATCAGCGACGGAAAGTTCTTTGTTCATATGCTCTTTTGCAAAATTGATTTTTTCCTCGACGCTTCCTGTTAGTCCTATTTCAGAAATATCAGGAGTTTTCTTTATTCCAGTTTTCTTGACTTGAGAATAAACTATAACTCTCGCATCGTCGTAATGTTCGTGTTTCAAATCTGCGACATTATGCTTCTTGGATTTGGGCAATTTTATTTTTCTTTTAAGTTCCTTATCCAAACTTTCGGCAAGAATCTCGTTTGCAACCTTTCCGTTTTTATACAACCTCAAGGAAAGAATTTTCATAGTCGGGCATTCAAGAATCGTCGCTGGAATCACGATTTTCTTCCCCTTAGTCATTGAATTAGGAGTATTGTCCAAAACCGTTAAAGAAGTCATCCCCGCCTTATAGCAAAGAAAACCTTTCAAATGTTTTGAAGAACTCTTTATTGCTTCCCAGTTTACACTAGGCAAAAACTTTTCAGCCCTTTTTCTGGGCCAGTACTGCAGGCTTCCTTTTCTCGGTGCTCTCGGCATTTCTAATTATATGTGATGATATTGCGGATATCATTTTGTTTGTTTTACTTTCCCTGGAATGAAATATCAAAGCTAAAATGGGTTTTTAAAGATTTGTTAGAGAAAAGGGAAGTGAGAAGAGAGTTTTGAAGCTTTACGGGAGCGTTAAACTGAATTTTTGTTCGGAAATAAGAAGATTAATAAATCTTACTTACTAGTATTTGTTTATGGAAAAGAAATATAAAGTTAACGGTAAAGATTTAGTTCTTGATGTAATCATTACCCAAGAGAAGATAGATAATAAACTTTTTTTTATCGCACAAGGTATACAATTAGATGTCGCTTCACAAGGATTATCTTTAGATGAAGCATTAGAAAACATCAAAGATGCTGCTGATATAGTTCTGGAAAGTTCACAAGAAAAAAAGAAGAGAATAGAAGAAGAGAGAAAAGAAACTCCACCGATGTTGACAAGAATTTTTCTTTAAATTTCAAATTCCTCTCGTGGAATTCCTGTTTGTCTTATCAATGATTGAATGATGCCTCTTGTTATATAATCATGGCTTGCAGGGACAGGCACAGTTATATTTTTCTC
>CAYINP010000006.1:12363-17603 GCA_964364785.1 Candidatus Woesearchaeota archaeon
TGCCTCTTGTTATATAATCATGGCTTGCAGGGACAGGCACAGTTATATTTTTCTCTTTGTTTTTGTATTTATCATGTTTGCCTCTCCCAACAAATTCGAACCCAAATTTCTTTAGAATCTTTAAAACGTCTTTGGTTTTCATCTCTTTAATTTGTTTCATTTTCAAGACGAAAATGTGAGGATGTTAATATCACATAGAACGTTGATATTAAGATTACTCTTAAGTGTAAATATATTTTTCTCACGCCTCAAACTTTGCTTCCGTTTTCCTCACTTCCCCATCAATCTTCGCCGTCCTAATAATTCTTCCTTAATTTGGCCACGCTTGGACGAATTTGTGGCACGATTTTACGCACTAAATTCTAATTTAGAATTTATTTCTTTTCCATCTATTTTCGCTTTTCTAAAAATCGTGCCCTTCCTCAAAGATTTTTCTCTCACGACGGCAAAATCCTTTTCTTTTTTCAAATGTTCTGGGATTTTGATTTCATCAATGAAATAAGTGTGATTTATTTCGGCCTCCTTGAAATCGGGCTTTTCAAAAACAAAACTTTCTCCAAGATGTTTATCAGTAGTTATTAATTTGCAGAAATCGGGTTTCTTTCTTTCCTCATTTTCTTTTCCGGGTTTTCCCGCTTTCGGCGCTTTCGGCTTTATTTTCAATTCCGAATCGCTCGTTTTGAACGAAAGCGCGAAAAAAGTTTTTGGAAACTCTTCCAAAAGTTTCAAGATTTCATTTCCACTCATTTCCTCGTCGATTGCATAATTCTTAACGCCTTGAAATTGCTTTTTGCTTTTGAATTTTATTTTTCCAGTCAAATCAGAAGTGGAAATAACTGCTCCCGTAACATTTGTTTTCTCGTTTCCCAATTTTCTCGCGACATCTTTGACAAGCTCGTTCGCAAAATCAGCGGAAGCGTTTATTGTAATTTTGCCTTTTGATTGCTTAGCGAAGATTTCCGCTTTGTTTCTAAATTCTCCTCGTGAATATTTTTGAAATTGCTTATGAACATCATCATCAATTTTTCCGTCAAAAATCTTTTTCACAAAATTCATATTTCAAAGTGTGGAATTTTGTTTTTAAATTTGTCCCCCTGCCCTGCAAACCGAAAACTAATGTTAACTGTAAACCAGACTTTGAGCAACTGATAGATTAAAGATAAATTATTTTGCACATTAATCTTTTCCAATTGGCGAAAAACTTGACGAAGTCAGTTTTGAGTATATTCCAAAAGAGCGCCGAAGGCGCGAACATAAATTTATAAATTTCTTTTCTCTTTTCTGAATATGGCTGCAATAATGGACAACGAATATTTTAGGAAAATTACAACGACTGCAATATTAATAATTCTCGTCGTACTTTCTTTCCTTATACTCAAGCCGATTCTTCTTTCAATAATAATGGGTCTTATAATGGCTGTTGTTTTCTCGCCCGCTTACGACTGGATTTTAAAGAAAACAAAAATGAAAAGCGTGGCTTTGATTTCAATTTGCCTTTTTCTCATGACTCTAATAATACTCTTATTTTGGTTTCTGATGCCGATTTTTGTGAAACAATCTTTTGAGATTTACGTCGCCGCACAACAAATTGACTTTGTTCAGGTATTCACAAAAATATTCCCTTCTCTTAGCGCCGCCGATTTGTCGTCGCAATTCGGCTCCATATTTTCTGGTTTCGTCACAAGTTCCCTTAATTCCCTTGTAACTTCCGTTTCAGGGTTGTTGCTGAACTTTCCTGTAATTTTCCTTCACATGATTGTGGTTTTCGCCACTTTCTTTTTCGTCCTGAAAGACAAAGAGGAAATCCTAGAGTATCTTAAGAGTCTGTTGCCTTTTTCAAAAGATGTTGAAAGAAGGTTGTTCCAATCGTCGACAAACATAACGCGTTCGGTAATCTACGGACAGATTGTAATAGGTTTCATTCAAGGTTTGATTGCGGGCCTTGGATTCCTTTTCTTCGGCGTTCCTAATACTCTTTTCCTTACATTGCTTGCGATTCTGGCGGGAATCCTTATTATCGGCCCAACAATTATCTGGATTCCTGTAGTGATTTATTTGTTGCTTGCAGGCAACGGTTTCGCAGCCGCAGGAGTCACTTTCTTCGGAATAATATCTGCAGTGATTGATAATTTCCTTCGTCCGTTCTTTATCTCAAAGAGTTCAAAGATGCATCCTTTGCTTTCTTTGACAGGAATGATTGGCGGATTTTTATTTTTTGGAATTCTTGGATTTATAATAGGTCCTCTGGTTCTTGCTTACGTGATTATAATTTTGGAAATTTACAGGGGAAAGGAATTGCAAGGATTTCTCTTAAAGTCGCCCGAACAAAATTAAAAGAGGTATTAAATGAAACTTAAGGTAAAGTTCTTGAAATGGAAAGCAGGTCTTCCTGTGGCAATGTTGCATTACAAAACTGCCGAGAAGCTCGGGGTTCAAATTCAGGGAAGTGTTCTCCTAAAGAAACTTTCGCGATATTCTAAAGAAATGTCGACGATAATAGACACGATTGACAAGCCATATGTCCTTGAAAACGAAATTCTTGTTTCACACGAAATAAAAGAGCAGATGAAACTCCATGGCGGAGAAATTATTGATGTGAACCTTGCTCCGATTCCCGAAAGTTTAAACTTCATAAAGAAAAAACTAAACGGCGGAGTTTTGAGCAGGGAAGAAATATTCGCGATAACTGGAGACATAGAAAAAAATTCTCTTTCCGAGGCTGAAATCGCGCTTTTCGTCGCAGCGATGTACAAGCAGGGAATGTCGACGAAAGAAACTATTTTCATGATTGAAGCGATGATAAAATATGGGAATAAATTTTCTGTTCCTGGAAAATACGTCGTTGACAAGCATTCAATCGGCGGCGTCGCGGGAAACAGAACGACGCCTATTGTTGTTTCAATTTGCGCCGCGGATGGATTAATTTTTCCAAAAACTTCTTCGCGAGCGATTACTTCCGCGGCGGGAACCGCCGACGTTATTGAAGCGATTGCAAGAGTTGAATTTTCTCCACAGGAATTGAAAAAGATAATAAAAAAAACAAAAGCGTTTATGATTTGGGGCGGAGCTTTGGATATGGTTCCTGTGGATTCTAAAATAATAAAAATAGAAAAGGAACTCAACATAGACCCCAAGTCGCAATTAATTGCATCAATAATGTCAAAGAAATTTGCCGTCGGAAGCAAATACATTCTAATCGATATTCCATACGGAAAAAATGTGAAAGTCGACAGGGTGAAAGCGGAATCATTGAAAAAAGAATTCCTCAAACTTGGAAAACATTTCAATAAAAAAGTCCAAGTTGTTCTAACAAATGGAAACGAGCCGATAGGAAATGGAATCGGCCCCATTATGGAATTAAGGGACATTGTAAAAATATTAAATCCAAAAGAAAAAGGCCCTAAGGATTTGGAAAAAAAATCCCTTTTCCTTTCTGGACAATTGTTTGAACTTACAGGAAAAGCAAAAAAAGGACAGGGAATAAAAATGGCGGAGCAAATTCTTTATTCTGGAAAAGCGTTTGAAAAGTTCAAGCAGATAATTGAAGCCCAAGAGGGAAACCTGAATAAATTAAAAAAATCTGCGAAATTCAAAAAAGATATTTTTGCTTCAAGAAATTTGAAAATCACTGAAATAGACAACAAGAAAATAAATTACTTGGCAAGGGTTTGTGGCTGTCCTGTGGATAAATATGCTGGGCTTTACATATATCATCACGTTAATGAGAGTGTAAAAAAGGGCGAGAAGATAATAACTATTTATGCCGAGACGAAACCAAGAATTCTGCAGGCGATAAAACTCTACAATAGCGAGAAACCGATAAGATTCAAATGAGCGAGAATTCACAATTATCTTTTTAAACCCGATATTTCTTTTTAGTAAATGGCAGAAAGGGAAGTGGTAAGAAGACAGAAGCTCGTTGAATATTTTAGGAAGAATCTTGAGAAAGGTTACGATATGGAAACTTTGAAATGGGCTCTTATAAAACAGGGGCACTCTCGCGTCGACGTTTCTTACGCAGTCGAGCAGGTAAAGGACGAATTCACGAAGAGGAATATAGTCAAAGAAAAGGAGCCTGTTCTCGAGAATTCCTACGGCGAGGAGCAATCATACTTTATACCTGAAAAGAAGTCTTGGTGGAAATTCTGGTAATATTTTTTTCAGCAATATTTTCTTTCCCACCCGCCCACCCAAGGAACCAAATGTTAACTTGAACAAGTATCGTGCAACTAATGATTTAATGAAAGTTTTTCTGCATTAAAATCTTTATTAGCGAAAATCCTGCGGAACGCGGATTTGAGCATATCAATATTTCGCGAGCCGAAGGCGAGCGTTTCAATAGAATAATCAAATAGCAAATCTTTTTAATTCTCGAATATTAGGGATTGCTGTGAAGTGAGCCTCACGGCATCTTTTCTTTGAAAAGTGACGTTGGCTTGCGAAGCAAAGCCTCTGTCGCATAATGGTATTGCATCCGCCTTGAGTTGAGAAAACTCACACTTGTTCGCCAAGTGTGTCAAACAAGAGAGCGGAGCTCGTAAGGGCTTCCAGGTTCGATTCCTGGCAGGGGCGTTTATAATTAAGAAAAATGGGAGAATGGAACAAAAGCAAAGCCAAGGGAAATATTTCTGAATCTATTATTGAAATGTTAATTAATTCTATGCCTGATTGGAAATGTGTAAAATTTGGGGTGGAAAACCATATAGAAGAATTGAGAAAACATATTAGAAAAGAATTTAGTCCCGAGACAAGAAAAATTAAGTCAATGCCAGATTTTATTGCATTCAATAAAAAAACGGGCAAAACCTTGTTTATTGAAGTTAAATATCGAGGATTTATCGATAAAAAAACTTCTGGAAAGTCTATTTATGATTTTCATTATAAAAGATTGGACGAAGATATGGAATATTGGAAAGAAGTTAAGTTAATATTTGTCCATCCCTATCCAAAACATTTTTTTGTAATAGATTTGAAAGATGTCGAACCTAATATGTGTAGAAGAGAACAAACTGGAATTAACGAATGGACTGATTATTGGGATTTTGCGAGCATTGAAAAAGGAATTAAAGATTTATTTCCAGATTTAAAAGATGATGTTTTAGAAGATGCGATAAAATTAATTCCCCCCAAGATTAAAATAAAGTCTTAGTTTTGAATTCCCTCTCAAAAAAATTCAACACTCTCAAATCAGGAGAAAGAATATCAACTCTGTCTTCCTTGAATCTTAAACCTCTGTATAA
>CAYINP010000007.1:0-7282 GCA_964364785.1 Candidatus Woesearchaeota archaeon
GTTTTCTTATAGTTCCTATTTTTTGCGGAATCCAAGTGGAAAACAAAATTATAACAGCCATCGCAAAGTCCCTTGGCGTGCAGAGGCATTTCTCTCTTGCATCTTTCACAAATCTTTTTTTTGGGTTTCCAAGAAAATTTTCTATAACAATTAAAACACAATCCTTTTGCTTGGTGTTCTTTTTCTCCACCGCAATTCTTACATTTAATAATATTCATAAATCAAGAAAATTAATTTTATATAAAAATAATTGTGAACACTCTAAAATGACATTCGTTTAAAGAGAAAAGCGTACTACTTACAATCTACATTGTGCGAAGGTTTTATGTTTAAAGTTGGTTTAAGCTAGTTTCTAAAGGATTTTAAGGGAAAAAGCGATAAGATATTTATTGAAAGGTCTTCTCCAGAAAGAAGTTCCTTGCTTCTGCCGAGAAATTCTGCCTCGTGAAAGTTTGATTCCCAGACAGAGTTGTAAATAAAAATATCAGGGCAGTATCCTTTATTGAGTTCCTTTCTCAATGCGGTTGGGAGATAATCAAGTTTTTGCAGGGGCGTCATGTTCACTTGGGTTGGGTTTTTATAAGATTAAGGTCTTGTTCTGGAAAATTTTCTTTGACCGCATCAATTCCTTTTTGTATTAAACCCGGCAGGTCTTTTTCGGCTCTTTCAATATATTCTTCATCTGCAGGGAGTTTTCGTGCATTTAGGTTAGGTTTGTTATCTTTTTGGGGTTGTGGTTTTGCAAGAGAATATGCAAGATCTCTAGCCGATTCAAAATATCTTTCTGAATTTGGAATTGGAACAAGATTTTTTGTAAATTCCCGCGCCATAGGAGATTGAACTGGATGCGTTCCTCCACTAGTGTATCTAAATATTGCCCTTCCGTTTTCATAAGAATCAAGAAAACAAATCGGAGATTCTTCTAATGAGGCGTTCATATACAGAATTCTTTCAGAAATTTTTATTCCGGTTTTATCTATTAAATCCATTATTTCTCTAAATTCTGAATGTTTTTAATAATTTATATTCTAAGAGGAGTAAGTTTCTTGAAGAAGAAAGGATGTCAGATAAACTAATCCCAAAGATAAGATTGTAACAAATATTGAAGTCAAGATGCTTAAAGTCGCACTGTTGCTTATGTGGGTTAGGAAGCCTACAAAGCTCAGGGAAACGTCAAAAATAGTCTGTCTCCAGGTAAATGCAATTGTAAAACCAAGAGTAAATATCGCAAGCATTCTCATTTGTTTCTTTAGTTCCCGACGCTGGTTTGTTCTTCCAAGATAATTATGTGGAGAAAGTTTTTCCATAGTGTTAGAGTGGAAGATTATTTATAAAATCTGCGTAAATTTTTCATTAATTCTTTGTTATTCCACCCCTTTGTTCACTAAGGTTAACTAAGTTATTATAGTTTAAACATCTGTTTAAGATTTCAAAGGCTGTTTAATGCTGTTTAAACAGCTGTTTGTCCAACTAAATTTAAAATTTTAGATGAAAAAGCGAAAAAATCTTTAGACTTTTGGGTGGTTTTTAGAAGGAAAAACGCTGAAAGAAATATGGAAAAATCAGCGTTTTCTCGTCGAAAAAGAAATATTTATAAATGTGTTTTTACAAAAGATTATATGTTTGGGTGGTTTTTCGGAAAAAAAGAGACACATAGGATAAAAGAGGACACAAAAAAAAGTTTTGATTCTGTAAAAAAAGACATTGAAAGTGCTGGAGAATGGATTAAACACCTAAATACCCATAAGGAATTGCATAAAAAGGAACTTGATGAAATAAAAGGCATTTTAGCGACGATAAAAGATGATGTTGAAGAATTGAAAAATATTGTTTCTCTTGTTGATAGTGTAAGTCCAAGACAGATTTTAAAAACACCTAAACAGGGGTTTAATAAACAAACAGCTGTTTACCCTGTTCAAACAGCTGTTCAAACAGCTGTTCAAACACCAAATTTAGATAACTTTTCTGTATCCGAGAGAGCAATTTTATGGGTGTTATTAAATACTGATATGAAGCTCAGTTATGATGATATTGCAGCAGTTTTAGGGAAAGAGAGATCCACAGTAAGAGGACAAATAAATGCCATAAAATCAAAGAGTGAGAGAGTTTTAGAAGAGATAACTGAGAAAAATGGCAAGAAGAGGGTGTTTATACATGAAAATATAAGAGAAAAACTGCTCAAAAAGGCGAAAGTGAGAGTTAAAAAGAACAAAAACAATGAAAAAAGCCAATAGAAATAGGTTAAAGTGAGAAATGAATAGAGTTTAGGAGAAATAAAAATGAAGAAAAATATTCAAAGTGAGGATAGAGCCATTAAAAATATGAGAAAGATAAAATATACTATAAAATTTGAAATGTGAGTATTGGCGTAAAATTGCTTTTTAGACTGTAAAAAGGCAAGAATTAGTTATTTTAAGCTAAAGAAAGATTGTTGGGTTGGAGAAAAAATCCCTTTTAATGGTTATTCGGTGGAACGTGAAAGTTTAAGTTTTATTTGTTCAATTTGGTCTTTTCTATCTTTGCTGTAAAAATTCTCTTTTCCCTTTCTTTTAGGATATTCGTGAAATTTGTCTATATCAAAATTTAAGTTATTATTTCTTCCGAAATTATACTCTTTCAATAGAAATAGGGCATGGTTCTTTTTTAATATCAAGAAAGGCGTTATCTTATCTAAGAACATTTTTACCTCCTCTTTTTTTATTATTGTTAATTCCGGGGTGCGTCCCTTTGTTGAATATATGCGTCCGAAACCCATAAAATTAATCATTTCATTGAATACAGAGATACTATTCCCGTAAATTCTACAAACAAGTTGGATAGATTTCTTAGTAAAATTTATATGAAAATTCCCTTCACCATCAAAAAAGCCGGCTATGTATGACCAGTCCATATCTCCTAAGTTATTCGAGGTTTAAATATTTTTCTACGAATAACTAATTAAATTTCTCTTAGAGCAAGAATTGTTGAAAGAGAGATTATATTCTTTAGATTTTTTGAAATGTTAAGCTGCACGCTTTTGTTATTTACTTTCGTTTTCTCGACGGGAATTCCTTTTTTTATGAGTTTTCCCACATAGTCTCTTATTGAGCTCTCAGTAAGATTAAGCTTCTCTGCTAGGATCCGGTAATCTGAAAAACCAGATTCTTCATCGAACTGATATATTGTTGAGAATATAAGCATCTCTTGTTCTGTAAGACGTTTGAACTTAAGTCTTATTTCTTTCTTGAATCCATCAAGGGAATTTAACGCTTCTAAAGCGTTTTTCATTGAATTTTGTGTCTGTCTGTCTGTCTGTTGGTTTGTCTGTCTGTCTGTTGGAACCCCATCATTTCCTATGGAAATATGCATATTTTGAGCTTTTAAAGACGTAAAAAGAGGTTTATCTGTTGGATTCTGAGGAGAATATGTTGTAGTTATCTGTTGGTTTGTTGGAATATTTATATAATGTGTTGGAATGAAATCATTATGTTTTTCTGATATCTTCTGCATATTTTTTAATTCTTCTTGTATAGATATTATCTCTTCCGTAAGTTTTTCAAGACTAAATCTCAAAAAATCAATATCCTCCTTTATTTTTTGAAATGCCTCTTTTACAGGATCCATAGAAATTTTAAAAACGTGAAATATAAAAGCTTATCTAGAATTTTTGATAACCTTTGTATGCCTTGTACGCTTCCTCTCCCAACTTCCATCTCGTTCTTCTGAGGTAAACTGTGCCTTTTTTATTTTTCTTTATCTCAGTTATAAGATTCTTTTTTTTCAAAGAGTGCAGTAGAGATTTTACAAACTCTTCGTCTCTGGCAATTTCGCGCGCAATATGAGAAGTGAATAATAATTTTGGAAAGCTGGAATAAAGCAATGCAAGAATCTGTTCAGAAATCTTTTCCTTTTTCACCTCTGAAATCCTCATAAAGAAATTAACAGATTTGAGTTTTAAAGTTGTTCGGTATTCGATATAAAAATATAAAACAAGAATATTTTTAAACTAAACATTTATGAATTTTTATGGAAGATAAACTAGAAAAATATGAATATAGGGGATATGAGGGTAGAGAAAATATTCTCGAACCTTCAACAGCAATTTTAGCATTCGGGCAGATATGTGAAGGTTGGGGGCTTGATGACGAAGATGCCGCAACACTTCTCGGACTTGAAAATTCTAACGGATATAAATTAATAAAATCCAGGATAGATCTGTACAGGGATTATAGGTTAGACATATCCGAAAGAGTAAAAACAGTTTTTAATATCACTTTGAATCTGTATAGAAAATTTGGAGAAGACAAAAACGGAAAAAATTGGTTAAGAATAAAAATGGGAGATTTGGGTGGAAAGTCGCCCTTGGAATACATGCTTAATGGAAGTATGAGGGATCTTTTTATTGTTGAATCTTTATCAGAATCTATTTAACGAACCAATAAATAACAGATATCACTCGTCGCCGAACTTTACCCTTGGAGATTGAATATGGAAAGGCAAGCTTAATCTTTCTTCAAGATGCAATGATTCAACGTGTGTTTTTGCAAGGACGACGTCAAGGATGAACTTTCTCAAGTCGTTGTCCTTGGAATTCTCGGAAGATTCAATCTCTTTCAATATTTTCTTGTCTCCCGATTCAAGCTCAATGAAAACAACCCCCTTGAATAAAATTGTCGCAAACTCTTCGTATTTTATTGTGTAAGTAAACTCAAAACCGAAAACGTCCTTATCGGAGCCGACAACTTCCTCTCTTTTTGCATTTCCAAGATTAAAATTAGAATTAACACTTATATTTCCTCTTGGGTTTGTCTCGAATTTTTCAGCTTCAACTTTTGACAGCTTGAATCCCGCGTATTTCATTTTAGTATTTGAAGAATAGTGTTTTTAAATTTTTATATGATTTAGGATTGAAATAAGAGAAATATGAGATTTGTGTGGGAAAATGGATGTTTGAATTTTAAAGGCTTGATTTAGGGTTGAAATGAGAAAAAGTAAAATTTATTTAGAAGAAAAGAAACTTTGCGCTGGAAATAAGATTTTATAGGATAAGTTTGAATCTTGGATTTTTCCTTCTGCGTTAAGTCAATCAAATTAGGCATAAGGCTAATTTGTAAAGTAAGTTTTTAAGAATTTATATTTTGGATTTCTGACGTTAAATCAAATCTTCCTCGGAAACTATCACGAAATCACCTATCGCAATTATAGAATTGTAAGGAATAAGCAAATCAGTCGAACCAACTCTTTCGAGATTCAAATTTCTCGTGTGCGGCGTCGCGTCTTTCACAACAAGATGTATAACTTCTCCCGAACCCGTTTCAAAGGTAATATCACGAACAAAACCAAGTCGCTTTCCCTCTTTTGTCACAATCATCTTTCCTATAAGAGAACTGTATGGATTTTTTTGCATTTTGACTCCTTTGATTTCTATCAGAAATCGTGGCGATTTATAAATATTGCTGTGAAAAAAGCGTTATGTTTGATTAATAATGAAAATTAAATATAATTCAATGAAGCGAAGCAAAATGCTAAAAAGGCATAGAATGAACAATAAAGATTAATTTCCTCAAAAACGGTACACTCTGTCCCCCCTTGATTTCGCATAGAAATGTTTATAAAAGAATTTTAAATTTTTTATTTATTATATTTATTTAAAAAAATTTATATTATATAGTATATATCCTATTTTAATATATAATAAATAAAAAATATATCATATCGTATATAGATTATTATTTATTATATATATTAAGATATTAAACGATTAAACAAAAGGGGGAAGAGTGGGAAAGTTAACAATTATACTTTTAAAAAATTTTGCTTAATCTATTAAATGAAAAATATTTATTATCAACATATTTTTCTTGTTTCCATAAGAAGAAGAGGCGTATCTCTTTTTTAGTAGTCATAATCATTTATATATCAACTTGAATTTTTGTCCTCGAGAAATTTTCCATTTTTGAAAGTTCCAGGCGAAACCATGGTGTATGGGGCTGCGGGAATTTTTAAGTTTGACTAAAAAATTTCTTTGGGTGGTTGGACAATGAAACAAGATGATAAAAATGAGCTGGATGATATCTTTGAATCTTTTGACAGAAATTTGATTTTTAAAAACAAGTCCATTTTGCAAACGAATTATCAACCGAAAGAAATTCCATATAGAGAAGAACAGATAAAACAAATTGCTTCGATTCTTGCGCCGATTCTCAGAGGAGAAAAACCAAGCAACCTTTTTCTTTACGGAAAAACCGGGAGTGGGAAAACTCTTTCAGTTCAATATGTTCGCGATGGTTTGATGAAAAGAGCAGATAAGATAAATGATTTTACCCTGAGAATAGAATATTTGAATTGCAAGCTGAAAAAAATTTCAGACACAGAATATAGAATTCTTGCGGAACTTGTAAGAAAACTTGGCGGAGAAGTTCCTGATACGGGTTTGCCGACGGAATCTGTTTACAATCGCTTTCTTGAACTTATAGATTCACAGAAACAACTTGTCATTTTGATATTGGATGAAATTGACCAAACCGTTAAAAAAATTTCAGACGGATTTTTGTATAATCTTACAAGATTAAATTCGGAACTTTCACAATCACAAATCTGCATTGTTGGAATAAGCAATGATTTGACTTTTCTTGAAGGATTGGATCCAAGAGTCAGGAGTTCTCTTGGCGAAGAGGAAGTTGTTTTTCCACCATATAATGCCGTCCAGCTAAAGGAAATTTTAAGAAAAAGATCTGAGGAAGTTTTTAAGGAAAATGTTCTGCAAGATGGAGTCATAGAAAAATGCGCGGCGTTTGCAGCAAGGGAACACGGAGATGCGAGGAGAGCTTTGGATTTACTTAGAATTGCGGGAGAGCTCGCAGAAAGGGATGGGAGTAAAAAAGTTTTGCTGAAACATATTGATGAATCAAATGGAAAAATGGAAAGAGATAAAATTCTCGATGTTGTTAAATCAGAGCCGAAACAATTCCAACTTGTTCTTTATTCCATAATAAAACTTTGTGAGAGGGGAAAAAATCCACAGACAACCCTTGGAAAGAATAAGGGGGAAAAAGGAGACGCGATTTTTACAGGAGATGTATATAATTATTATGAGGAACTCTGCAGGAAAAGAAGAATGGAAGTTCTGACGCAGAGAAGAGTTTCGGATATTGTCCAGGAATTTGACATGCTTGGGATAATTAATGTTCGTGTTATTTCAAAAGGAAGAGGCGGGAGAATGAGAGAGATAAGGATGGCAATTTCAAATAATATAATTGAGAAAGCAAAAGAAATTATTGAAGAATCGCTAAATTACGGTTAA
>CAYINP010000007.1:7382-16259 GCA_964364785.1 Candidatus Woesearchaeota archaeon
ATGGACTCAAAAGAAAATATGAAATTTTCAAGTTTCCCATCGGAAAAAGAAATACTTGGATTTTGCCTGAAGAAAGGGCTTCTTATAGACAAGGAAACACTTAGTCTTTTTAGTGGAACTACCGACGTGGAATCTGCGAAACTTATAATTGAGAAAATAAAAGAGCACACAGACAGCAGAATAATCACAAAAAGCATTTTCTATCAATACAAAGACAAGGTTGATGAATTTCTTTCTGGATTTCCAGATGAAAAAAGAGAAGGTATAAAAAAACTTAAGATAGAACTTGGATTGAGCATTGAAATTTTAAGCGAAGAAAGGCGATTGGCAAAGAACAAAATAAATCCCGAAGGATTTAGCATCGACGCATCGCCAAAAAAGGAACTTGAAAAACAGGAAGAGAAGGAAGAATCGTTCGTCAAGATTGTTTCAACACATCATCCAATTGGCAAGAAATTTGAGGTTGGGGATTTTATAAAATATTATAGAAACAGGTTTTCTGAAATGCGTGGAATTTTGCAGGAGCGTCCAGAACTTACAAATTTGGTTTCTATAAATAAAATTTCTGGGAGCAAACAGGCAATGTCCATAATTGGAATGGTTTCAGACAAAAAAGTCACCAAGAATAAAAACCTGATTCTTGAAGTCGAAGATTCCACCGGAAAAATAAAAGTCATTGTTGGAAGCAATAAAAGAGAAACTTTTGAAAGGGCGGAAAATATTTGTCTTGATTCCGTTCTCGGTTTCAGAGGCTCGGGAAGCAGAGAGGTTTTTTTCGCGAATGAAATTTTTCTTCCGGACGTTCCGCTTTTTGATAAAAAATTCGCGCCAGTTGAGGAATATGCGCTTTTCATAAGCGACATTCACGTCGGAAGCAAGCTTTTCTTGGAAAATAATTTTCTTAATTTTATTGATTATCTAAATGGAAAAATTCCAAACACGCCGGAAACAAGCAAAATAAAATATTTGTTTGTCGTCGGAGATTTGGTTGCAGGCGTTGGAGTTTATCCAAACCAAGAAAGAGATTTGCTTATAAAAGACATTGAAGGGCAATATTCAAAATTTGCAGAATTGATTGGGAAAATAAGAAGCGATATAAAAATAATAATAATTCCTGGAAATCACGATTGTGTTCGTCTTGCCGAACCGCAACCTATTCTTGATGATAAATATGCGTGGCCGATTTATAATTTGAAAAATGTCATCCTCGCTTCAAATCCGTCGGTTATAAACATCGGGGCGAGAAGAAATTTCTCAGGATTTGACATACTTATGTATCACGGTTTTTCTTATTTTTATTACGCAAGCAACATTCCAAAATTAATCGTGCAAGATTCAGCAAATTCTCCAGATAAAATAATGACTTATCTTTTGCAACACAGACATCTTGCACCGACGCATTCTTCCGTTCAATATGTTCCGATGGAAAAAGATCCGCTTATAATAAAAAACGTTCCGGATATTTTTGTTTCAGGGCACACTCATACTGGAACTATTTCGAATTACAATAACGTTCTTGTTATTTCAAGCTCTTGCTGGGAAGATTTGACTCCGATACAGGAAAAATTTGGAAGCAAGCCGAATTTTTGCAAGGTTCCGATGTTCAATTTAAAAACGCGGGCTGTAAGAATGCTTGATTTTGAAGACGAAGAGCATAAGGAAAAAATAAAAAATATTTTGGAGAAGAGATGAAAATTGGACTTGATATCGACGGAACTTTGGCAAAGTATTTTGAAAATTTTATAAAATATTACAATGAAAGATTTGGAACAGTTTTTTCCACCGAAGATATTTTCACCTTGCATCTCTGGGAAATTTTTGGAATGCAAAAAGGAGAAGAAATGCCAAGAATAGAAGATTTTAGCAAGACAGATTATTTTAGACAAATATCTCCTTATGACGGTTCTCAGGAAGCCATAGCTACTCTTGCGGAAAAACATAATTTTGGAATTATTACTGCGCGCTCAAAATTTTTGGAAACCGAAACTAGGTTGTGGTTGCAAAACCATTATGGAGACATCTTCCAAAATGGAAACATTCATTTTACCAGCCAGCATTTTCCCGGAAACGGCGAGAAACAAAAAAAATCTGAATTCTGTTTGGAACATAATTATGATATAATGGTTGAAGATTACCACGGACACGTCAACGAATGCGCGGAAAAAGGCATACAGACACTTCTTATAACGCAACCGTGGAATAAGAAAGAAAATTTGCATTCCAGCGTTCAAAGAGTGGAAAATTGGGGGGAAATATTGCAATATCTAAAATAAAATGAACACCCAAGAATATTTTCAGGATTTGGAAAAGAATGTCCGCGTTGCATACAGCGTTGCTGAAAAAGCGAGAGCGAAAGGCTATGACCCAAAAGACAAAGTGGAAATTCCTCTTGCAAGAAGCTTGGCTGAAAAAGTTGTCGGATTGATTTCAACTATTTATCCGCAGATTATTGGAACGAAAATTGTTGAGAGAATTTTGGAATTGGAAAAACAATACGGGAAACTTGACACTGCAGTTTCTTTTAAAATCGCAGAGGAAATCGCAAAACAGGAATTTTGCAAATTTGACTCAATGCTCCAAGCAATAGATGCTGGAATCCGCGTTGGTTTTGCATACATAACTCTTGGAGTTGTATCTTCCCCGATTGAAGGATACACTGAATTAAAAGTTGGAAAAACAAGAGAAGGGAAAGAATATCTTATTGCTTATTTTTCAGGACCCATTAGAAGCGCTGGAACGACGGCGAGCTGCGTTGCCTTGATGCTTATAGATTACCTCAGAGAATTATTTGGTTTTGCAAAATTTGACCCTAGTGAAGAAGAAGTGAAAAGATATGTTACAGAAAACACAGACTATCACGAGAGAATAACCAATTTGCAATATTTTCCGACGGAAGAAGAAATGATTTTTCTTGCAAGAAATCTTCCGATTCAAATTTCAGGAGAGGCGAGTGAAAGGATTGAAGTTTCGAATTACAAAAATCTTGAAAGAGTTGAAACAAATTCCATTCGCGGAGGAATGTGCCTTATTTTTTCAGAAGGACTTGCGCAAAAAGCGAAAAAAGGCTTGAGGCTTTTGAATTCCGTAAAAGAAAAAGGGTTCAAATCCACAGGGTGGGATTTTCTTGATGAATATGTAAAATTGCACGAACAGAGAGACAAGGGAAAAAAAGATGATTCTCCGACGTACATTAATGATTTAGTGGCTGGGAGACCTGTTTTTGGACATCCGTCGCAAAGCGGAGGATTCAGATTCAGATACGGAAGATCACGAGGTTCGGGATTTTCTGCGGCTTCGGTTCATCCAGCAACGATGGCAATCACAGATGCATTTATTGCCGTGGGAACACAATTGAAAATTGAAAAGCCAACGAAGGGCTGCGCTATTTCTGGATGCGATACAATCGACGGACCAATTGTAAAATTTTTCAACGGCAGCGTGAAAAAAATAAAAACGCCCGAAGAAGCAAAGAAAATTTATTCTGATGTTGAGGAAATAATTTATCTTGGAGACATTCTTTTTCCATTCAGCGATTTGGCAAATAGAAATCACGCGCTTATAAGGGCAGGATATGTCGAGGAATGGTGGCACTTGGAACTTGAAGAAAAAGACAAAGACTTCGCGGAAAAAACAAACCCTCTCGATATTTCTCTTGAACAAGCCATTGAGATAAGCAGGAATTTTAAAATTCCCTTGAATCCAAAATTTATTTTTTACTGGACTGAAATTTCAAAAGAACAGCTTTTGTCTCTTGTTTCTTGGTTGAAGCATTGTAAAATTTCTGGAAAAATTATTTTGCCTTATACAAGAACTGATGCTGAGAAATTCTCCGAAGGCAAAAGAGCTTTGGAACTTCTTGGGATTGAACATGATGTTGTTATTGAAAGTGTGATTTTATCTGAAGAGACAAGCAAAGCACTTTTAGCAAATCTTGGCGTGGATTATCTATCTATTAAAAGCGATAATTTTTCAGTGAAAGATATTTTGGCTTCTGAGAAATATGACTTGGAAAAAAGTGTTTTGGAAATAATAAATGACTTCTCAGAATTTGAAATTAAAAACAAAGCAGGTGATTTTATCGGAGCGAGAATGGGAAGACCTGAAAAAGCCAAATTAAGAAAACTTATCGGAAGCCCGAATGTTTTATTTCCTGTGGGAAAAGAAGGCGGAAGATTAAGAAGCGTAAATGTCGCCGTTGAAAATGGAAAAGTAAGAAGCACTTTTTCTTTGTTCAAATGCGACGCTTGCAACAAAGAAACAATTTATCCTCTTTGCGAAAATTGTAATTCCAAAACGAAACATATTTTTTACTGTTATGAATGCAAAAGCGTTTCAGAGAAAAACTGTGAAATTCATGATAGAGCGCAACCATTTATGAATTCTAACATTGACATAAAACATTATTTTGACAAGGCAGTTGAGAGATTAAAAATTCCGAGAGGGAATATTCCAGTTTTAATAAAGGGAGTAAGGGGGATGTCAAATTCAGAATATCGAGTTGAACCTTTGGAGAAAGGAATTCTTAGAGCGATGCACGGATTGCAAGTAAACAAAGACGGAACTATAAGATTTGATGCAACTGAACTTCCATTGACTGCATTCAAGCCGAAAGAAGTTTCAGTAAGCATTGAAAAACTCATAGAATTTGGATATGACAAAGATGCTTTTGGAAATGAGTTGATTGACAAGGAGCAAATTCTGGAATTAAAACCACACGATGTAATTCTTCCGTCGTCAAGCGAATCCGCCGACGAGAAATGCGACGACGTTTTCATAAAGATAAGCAAATTCATTGATGATTTGCTGGAAAAATTTTACGGGCTTCCAAAATTCTACAACCTGAAAAAGAGGGAGGATTTGATTGGACAACTTGGGGTTTTCATGGCGCCACATAATTGCGCGGGAGTAGTTTGCAGAGTAATTGGTTTTTCAAACACTCAAGGAATATTGGCGAGCCCGTATATGCACGCGGCTGTAAGAAGGGATTGCGACGGGGATGAGGTTGCAGTAATGCTTCTGCTAGATGTTTTGTTAAATTTTTCAAGGGAATTTTTACCTCAGCATCGGGGGGGAACGCAAGACGCCCCCTTAGTTTTAAATGCAAGAATCGACGCCGGGGAAGTCGACGACCAAATCCTTGATTTTGAACTTACTTCAAAATATCCAATTGAACTTTATAGAAAATCCGAGGAAAGGAAACATTCTTCCGAGATAAAAATAATGAATGTTAAAAAAGCATTGAAGGAAGGCATAGATGAATTTACAAATATTGGATTTACCCATGACACTGATAATTTTAACGACGGCGTTGTATGCTCATCTTATAAATTTTTACCGACGATGAAGGACAAATTGAAACATCAAATGGAGCTTGTTGAAAAAATCAGAGCAGCGAATACTTCAGACACTGCACGTCTTGTAATTGACAGACATTTCATAAAAGATATGAGGGGAAATCTTCGTGGTTTCTCGACGCAAAGTTTTAGATGTGTTGAGTGCAATGAAATTGCGAGAAGACCTCCATTGTCAGGAAATTGTCCGAAGTGCAGCGGGAAAATAATTTTTACAGTAAACGAGGGCGGAATAAAGAAATATTTGGAACCTGCGATTGAACTTGCGAATAAATACAATGTTTCCCCTTATATGAAACAGAATCTTGATATGATAAAAAGATACATCGACAGCATTTTTGGAAAGGAAACGGAAAAACAAGAAGCTTTGGCGAGGTGGTTTTAAGATTTTAAAAAAATAATAAAATGTGGAATCCAAATAAATCAACGAGAGAATTACCAAGGGAAGTTAGAAAACAATTTTCTGAAGAGGCGAAATTTTTGCATTCCGATTTAAAGGCAAATAAATTATCTGTTGTTCTTGCCGACGCGCCTTATCAAAGATTTGAAGGGCACAAAATCCGCGTTGTGAATGCAAGGAATCCAGAAGGGTATTCAGCGATGTATCAAAGTTATTTTCATTTCAGGAGAGATAGAAGTTTGAATTCTCTGGAAAGATTAAAAAAATCCGAAGACAATCCGTTTAGAATAAGTCCTTATAAGTATGACATGAGATTCAGGGAGGAAATTTTTGAAAGATTAATTGAGGGTTATGAAACAGAATATTCCGACGGAAGAAAAATTTTATGGGTTCCTCCCGTCGATAAAGTCAGAGAATTTTTTGGATTGGAAAAATTGGAGAGGAATTTTGGTTAATTATGGGTTTGGAATTGCCGTTAAATCTTCCGTGATTATTTTATAGTCATCTGAAAAATGCACGGTTTCGGTGTCAGTAGCATCAAATGTCATAGTGTAAATTCCATCTGAGTTAACGATGCAATGGCGTCCCTGTCCCCTCTCAACTGCGTAATCTCCGTTTGAAGATGTTGAAAAAGGGCGGTTCGGGTTGACTCCGCAAGCGGAATCCTCCACATAATTCGAATCAATTTCTAAATTTCCGATAAAAGGGTTTCCGTTTTCATGCCTGATTTTTCCAGTCAATATTTTTTTGGTAACCACCCGCAAATCCGCAGCTTCGGTTGTTTCGCCGGAGTATATTGCGATTGTTTTTTTATCTTTTGCGTACATTGGATAGTCCAAATCGCATATTCCTGCCCCTATTTCATAAACACCCTCCGGAACGTCTTGAAAATAATATTCTCCATTTGAATCTGTATGAGTTTCTGAATCAGTGCTCGTCAGATTGACATATGCATTTTCGCCGGATTTGGAATAACACGGGAGATTTGGGTCCACATAAGGTTCAAACAAAACTTCGCTTCCCTCTATGCGCGATGATAAAACTGTTCCGTGAATATTTCCCGTGCCACCAGAATCAGAATTATTTTCATTGTCTTTTTTAGAATCGCTTTTTTTCTCCGTCGAAACAGGAACGAGACACGCCGAATTAAATATCAGAGAAGACGAGACAAGACAGGCGACCAAGAAGTTTCTTTCGAACTTCCCCCATTTTTTCGCGATTTTTTCAAGTTTCATTAAAAATGAATTTTTTCCGCATTTAAATAAATTGTTGTTTTACAGCAAATACAAAAAAATCGTCGGCAAAAGCAAACAAGACATCATTAAAGTTCTTTTTACATTTTGTGAAATGCAAAAAATTCCCGTTAAAGTTGAAGCAAAGAAAACAAAGAATCCCAAAAATCCAGAAACTATGAATACAATTACTGATAGAAAAATTATTGTGAATAATGAAAGTTTAGAGTAATTTATTTTTTCGATTTTATCAGAAAAAAATCTTGCTAGAAATTTTGTTATATAAAAACTTGATATTCCAGAAATAAAAACGGCGATGAAAATCAAAATTAAAATTTGCGGTGAAATCTGTCCGATTAATTCTTGAATAGATGCGGCTGCACCTGTCCTTGCTTTTTGAATTGTGTATATTGCTATAAAAGAAAAACCCATTACAAGAGTATTTGTTGCCCCGAGCAAAACTAGAAATCCGCGCCTGTCGGTTTTTGAAATTATATTTCCAATAACTGCAGCTTGTCCAGAACCCAAACCAGGAAGAAAACCGCAAATCAGCGACGAGAAAAGAGAACCAAAAAGTGGTTTTGCAATTTTTGTTTCAGGAAAGGTAATAATCTGTTTCGGAATTTGATTTTTTGTTTTTACGCTAAGTATTAATGCAGATGCTCCAAATAAACCCGAAAGCAAAGGCAATAATGGCTGGCTTAAATTTTCAATGTTGAGAACAATCAATCCAAGAATTCCACAAACCGCAAAAACAAAAAATGCCGATAATTTTTCACTTTCAGAAAAAATCATAAACAATGAAACTGCGATTAAAATGAATGGAATAAATTCTGAAATAAGGTTGTAAATCTTTGGGACAAGAAAAATCAATGGAATTGAAATTAGAATAAAAATAAAAATTGCTGAGATACCCCCATAATTTGTGAGCATAATCGCTTCGTAACCTCTGCCCTCTTTCAATAACTCGTGTCCCGGAAGAACCGAAAGCTCGGTTCCTTCTTCCGGAGCGCCGAGAAAAATTGAAGGAATAAAATCAACGAACGAATGCGTTATTGCCATTGCAACAATAAATACGACGAGGTAAATCGGATTTACAGAAACAAAAAAAGAAGCCGAGAGAGAAATTAAAATCGCGCCGACGAGATTTATGTGAATTCCCGGAGCAAGTCCCGTAAAAGTTCCAAAAATAATTCCTAGAAAAAGAAAAATAATTATTTCAAGGAGCATTTGAATTTATAAACTATTAAATTTATAAACTATTGATTATTTAACTAAAGATGAAAAAAGAGATTGCATTTTTATTTTCTGTTGTGCTGGTGTTGGGCATTTTATCAGGAGTTTTTGCCCAGGAAGAGACTGAAACAACGGAGAAAGCAATAGATATTTCCGCTATCGATGAAAACGCCGAATTGCAGGAAACAGAAGGAATAACCCCCGATTCGTCTTTGTATTTTTTTGATGAATTTCTTGACAAATTCGGTGATGACATTTCAATAAGGGAAGAAAAAATTGCCGAGATAAAGGCGATGATTCAGGCCGGAAAAATAGAGGAAGCCAAGATTGCATTGCAAAATTATGTTCAACACGCTGAAGATTTTGAAAGAGAAGTTAGTCCAGAGCAAAGAGATGAAGCAAGAAGAAGCGCTGCTGCAATTTACAACACATTACAGGAAATAGAAGATGAAATTCCTGACGATGAAAAAGATAATTTTAATGAAATTATTGAGAAAGAACAATCAATTGTTACTGCTTCTGAAATTGCAGGCAAAATTAAAGAGCTTTGCGAAACGCTTTCTAAAATAGACCCTTTGGAATATTCGAGAGTTTGTAAATTGGAAGATGATGCGTCTGACTGGCAAAAAAAATTGGATAAGGATTTGACAGAAGAGCA
>CAYINP010000008.1:0-7822 GCA_964364785.1 Candidatus Woesearchaeota archaeon
TAGAAAGAATTTTCAAAACGCTTAGATTGAAAAATCGATATGGATAAACGCTCGCGCATCGCGCTCGCAATATATAAATGCACTCAAAACCGACTTCGTTCGGTTTTTCGTCAATGAAAAATTATTAATTGGAAAAACCCTCATCAAATCATCAGTTAGTTTCAATCCGCCTCCGCCTGCCTTAATAAAATTTTTGCAATCTTTTCTAATTCTTGAGAAGAGAATTTAATTCTAGATTCTTTATGTTTGATATGATTACATAACTGATCAACTTTTAAAACAGGAACGGTTGAATTATCGCAACGCAAAATTACATTATCGTTTGTAAAAACCACAATTCCCTCAACCCATATCTTTAATGACTTGCTGAATATATTTTTTGATTCAATATATTGTTTCAATTTCAAAGCATTTCCTTTAACTTGTTTACTTGGACTTTTTATTTCGTATTCTTCAGGGATTTTCCATGTATCCTTAAATTGATACCAAATATTTCCCTCACATCTAATTTCGCCTTCAAAGTTTTTTGTTTCTACTATGAATATTCCGTTGCTTCCCAAAACAACATGGTCAATATTTCCATAACCGTTTGGTAAACTGACATCATTAATAAGATAATATGAATCTGGCAAATTTTGAAGTGTTTCTATTGTTATTTGTTCTCCAGAATGACCGCTTTTATAATTACCAGCCTTAATAAAAAAATATATTGAAATAGAAATAAAAATAATCCCAATATAGAAGATTAGTGTGATTAAACCTATAACCAGAAATATAAAAGCAGTTTTCTTACTTGATTGAATTTTACTTTCAAGGTAAGTCCCTATTTTCTGCAAATTCTTCATATTATTAATAGTAATTCTCTTCTCTTTAACAATTTACTGAACAACAGGCTACGGCGGATTTTGGATTTTTCGGCTCGCGATATTAATGCCGTTCCACATCAAGTTTCGCCAAGATGTTCCACTCAAAAATTTTAATGTGAAATCAATCCGAATTTATTGAAGATGACGAACGCGAGTTTAGATTAACATTTTGTTTCTAGGGGTGGGTGGTCGGGGAGACGGCGGTGGGACAAATAGAATTTATCTAACTTTCGCCCCCACTTCAATATCTTTTTCAGGAGAAATCAAAACAACTTCTGTTTCTTCTTTATTTACTGCTGCGAGAATCATTCCCTGACTTTCAATTCCACGTAACATTCTTGGAGCCAAATTAGCAACAACAATTATCTTCTTTCCTTTCAAATCCTCTTTTGAATAATGTTTTTTTATTCCCGCGCAAACCGTTCGTTTTCCTAATTCTTTTCCCAAATCCAAAGTCAATTTCCAAAGCTTATCGGCATTTTCAATTTCCTCAACCTTAACGATTTTTGCCACTCTCAAATCTACCTTCGCAAAATCCTCAAATTGAATTATTCCTTCTGTCATTTTTCGATTTTCCTCTTAAAAAATAAAATTTCCTTTTCGCCACTGCTAATTTTTTCTAATTCATAATCTGTTAATAAATTTTTTAATTTATCCTCACAACTTCTAACCAGTTTAGCCGCATTACTAATTCCAGACACTATAAAAATTCTCGACGGATGAGCAGTAGTAGTTACATTAGAATGATTTAAGATATATCTATCATTATCATCTTTTTTAACGAATAAAACATATTTATCTATATTTTCTAATATGCTCTTGATATCTTGTTTAAATTTTTCTATAGAAGTAATGTTTTCAATTAAAATTCCAATGTATCTATTCAAAATCCCGTTTTCAACAAACTGTGTGATATGTAATCCTTTTGCCCCATATTTACCGAAAATTTTATCTTTCAAATTCTTTTTCCTATCAACATCATCTTCAAGTCTCCTTAAAGTTAACCCCATCTTAAGAAGAAAAAGCATGTTATTATCTTCCACATATCTTCTATAAACTGCAAGTTCTCCAGAAAGATATTGTTCTTTTACTATTTCGATTGTCTTTTTGTCTTGAATAAATGCTAATTCTTTTTCCTTAAATTTAACAGCGAAAGATTTAATTTGCTCTAAAGACCAACTAAGAATTCCTTTTGTAATACCTTCAGATATATTTTTTAATTCATCAGAAGACATCACCAAACTCCTCAAGATATTTGGAGAGACTTAATTCATTATCGTCTAAGATTATAGTGCTTCCAGGAAGGATAATCATTTTATCAACTTTTATTGGAATATCTAAATATCTGTCCAACATTGCATTTCCATTCACATCTAAAACAAATTCTCCATCAGACTCATGCCCCAGTTCTTTCAATAATTTTATTTTAGAATCTTTAGAAACGTTTTTTAAAGATATTAGTTCCATTTTTGCCTCAAGCTTTAATTAAATTAGCGGTTTATATTTTTAAACCTATTTATGTTTTAATATCTATCTTCTTGAAAAGCGGCTCCGCCTTCTTAATTTTATTTGTCTTAAATATTTTATCAATCTTCTCCGAAGTTTCAGGCATAAAAGGAGAAATATAAAAACTTATTTTTCTTATTGCTTCAACAAGCTCAAACAAAATTTTCTTGTCGTGCGTTTCCCAAGGTCTCTTTTCCTGAACATAAAAATTGCAAACATCAATAAAAGCGAAAATTTCATTTAACGTTTTGTCAAATTCCAAATTCTCAAAATGTTTCTCAATTTCTTTTTCTTTCAATTTTTTTAATAATTTATTTTGACTATTTTCGCGATGCGTATGCGTATTCGCTTTTTGTATTCCATATTTCTCCGCCAACGCTGAAACACGTGAAACTAAATTTCCCAATTTATCAGCAAGCTCGGAATTATGCCTTTCAATTAAAAGTTTCTTTGAAAAATCTCCATCGCTTCCAAATGAAATTTCCCTCAATAAAAAATATCTCGCAGAATCCAGCCCAGCGATATCAACAAGTTCTGGAATGTTTATAACATTTCCCGTTGTCTTTGAGATTTTTTCTCCGTCAATTGTCCACCATCCGTGAGCAAAAATTGTCTTCGGCAACTTTATTCCAGCAGAGAGAAGCATTGCTGGCCAAATTACTGAATGGAACCATAAAATTTCCTTTCCAACCAAATGCAAATCTGCAGGCCAGAATTTTTCTTTCCCTTTTTTTCTCGTCGCAGAATAATAATTTGTAAGCGCGTCAAACCAAACATAAGTCACGTGTTTTTTGTCAAAAGGAATTGGAATCCCCCAATCAAAACTCCTTCTCGAAATTGACAAATCGTGCAATCCAAGTTCAACGCGATTTACAATTTCTTTTTTCCTAAAATCTGGTAAAATAAAATTCTTCTCTTTTTTATACAACTCCAAAAGTCTTTTCTCATATTTGCTTAATTTAAAAAAATAACTTTCTTCTTTAAGCAATTCAACTTTCTTTTTATGAACAGGACAATTTCCATTTTCCAAATCTTTTTCTGTGTAATAAGCTTCACAAGCAACGCAGTAAAAACCCTCATATTCTCCAAGATAAATGTCTCTCTTCGCGTAAACTTTCTTTAAAATTTCTTGAACAACTTTTTCATGGTCCTTGTCTGTCGTTCTTATGAATCTATCATAAGTCAAATTTAATTTTTCCCAATCTTTTTTTATTCTCAATACAAGTTCATCGACAAACTGCTTCGGCTTTTTCTTTTGATTGTGCGCGGCAATTTCAATTTTTTTTCCGTGCTCATCGGTTCCCGTAAGAAAAAAAACATCATCGCCTTTAAGGCGGTGCCAACGCGCAAGCACATCTGCCGCTATCGTCGTGTAAGCGTGCCCCAAATGCAAAACGTCGTTCGGATAATAAATCGGCGTTGTGACATAAAATGTTTTTTTCATAATTTGCAGAGATAAAAGAAATATAAAAAACTAACTGCCTTCGTATATTTTAGAAACATAATCTTCCAATTTCCCGACGCTTCTTTCATATAAGTCTCTATCCCGTCTTACGTCACCACTTATTCTCGCCCAATCAGTCTTTTTCAATCCGACAAGTGCGTCAAAACTCTTGAACAAATATCCAAGCTTTGAATTTTCAACTTTTCCTCCGCTTATTCTAACTATCTCAATGCCTGAGCTCATCTCGTGTAATTGCTGAAAGACTTTATTGAGAGTTCCCTCTCTTTTTTATCATCAACAACTACCACATGATATCTGACGCGCTCAGGATAATCTGGCGATTGTTCCCAGTTCCATCTCACATGTCTCGGAAAATTCTGCGCGCCAGATTTTCTTTCTTTCATAAAAATAAATATCAGCAAGCATATAAAAAATTGATGGTGTTTAGATATTATACGTCATTGAGATAGCATTTTACCTACAAAAACTATTTAAACAAAATTACTCTAAGTGATTTAATGTTTGGAAAAAGAGAATGTAAAAGGTGCAGCACGAAATCAAGCGACAAATTCAATTTCTGTCCGAATTGCGGTGTGCCTTTTAACGAAAATTCAGGGAAAGAAGACTATGGAATGCTCGGCGAGAGCGACGCTAATGAAAATTCTTTCAATTTCAACGATGCGGGCAACCCATTTATGGGCGCTTTCGGCGGAAAGATGATGGGAAAAATGTTTGAATCTGCGGTAAAAATGCTCGAAAAGGAAATGCAGAAAGAAATGAAAAAACAAAATTCTTCTCCGAAGACAAATTTTCAATTATTCGTAAATGGAAAAAAAGTCAATATAGAAAGGGGTTCCCATAATCACATTCACAAAACAAA
This sequence comes from Candidatus Woesearchaeota archaeon, assembly GCA_964364785.1. Taxonomy (GTDB): domain Archaea; phylum Nanobdellota; class Nanobdellia; order Pacearchaeales; family GW2011-AR1; genus JACQLK01. Next base: position 4,697 of record CAYINP010000008.1, read on the forward strand.
GAGGGAAAGAAAAGAAATAAATTATAAGAATCTTCCCCAGGCAAACTTGAAAAAATTCGGCGACTTTCCAAAAAAAGAGCCCGAAACGAATGTTAGAAGATTTTCAGACAAAGTTATTTACGAAATAAATATGCCTGGTTTGAAATCTGAAAAAGAAATGTCAATAATAAAATTGGAAAATAGCATCGAGATAAAAGCCCTCGGCAACAATATAATTTACAGGAAAGTAATTCCAATAAGCCTTCCGATAACGGATTACAAAATTTCCAACGACAAGCTCGTTATAGAACTCGGGTTGAAGGATTAAAATTATTTTTGTAAACTTTTATAAACGATTTTTATCTCGGATTTATAATGAGCCTGTAGCTCAGCCTGGTACGAGCACTGCTCTGATATGAGGGGCACATCCCCTTACACTAACCCCTTGGGGAAGGAAACTCAGAACGGCAGGGGTCCAAGGTTCAAATCCTTGCAGGCTCATTTTCAAAACTTCATTTCCGGCAAATAAGTAAATTTGTATTCATTCGTGTATTGCATGAACTCATAATCCTTTATGATTTCTCCGAATTTTAGTCTTATTTCTTTTACGTAATCGTAAAATTCATCGTTGTTTTTAACTTGAAATTCCATTTCCAAATCAGCTCCGCCGACAAGTTCCGTCATGTGAATTATGTTTGGATGTCGTGAAAAATACGATATTATCTCTTGCTTCTTTTCCAGATTCAAATTTCGCAAGTTTATATGAAGTTTAAAATAAACATATCCCAGTTTGTTTGTATTGAAAAAAGGTTTAAATCCGAGAATAATTCCTTTGTCAATCATCTTTTTTATCCTGTATCTTACAACCATCTCCGTGGTTTTCGTTTTTTCCGCAATATCCACTGTTTTCATTCTCGCACTTCTTAATAAAACTTTCAAAATTTCGTAGTCAATTTTGTCAATATTTTCTATTTTGCATTCTTCTTTTGAATCAAATCCCATTAAAATCGGCTTGGAAATTCTTTGTTTCTTGTCAAGCAGAAAATCCCGAGGATAAATCCATTCTCTTGTAACAATGGCGACGCCGTATCTTTCAATATAATTGCTGTATTTCAATAAAAATTCATTTATTACATCGCGATATTCGTAAACATTTTTTACAAAAATACCCGTGTTCAAATCCCAGATTCCTTCCACTTTTGTTATCCAGCTTGCTCTCTTTTTCAGCCAATCAATTATTTCTTCCTCTTTTTTTATCGTCAAATTTTGAAACTTGAAAAAAGTCCTGTACCAGTTGAATCCAAGTTTCATTGAATTTAAGATTGTCATGAAATAATTTATGTAACCGTTTTCAACGAGTTTGTTTATTCTGTATCTCACGGAATCCCGAGATAAACCGACCTTCTTGGATATTTGATTGTCGGTTTGTGTGGAATCCAAATCCAATTCATAAAGTATTTTTCTGTCTTTCAAATCTAGTTTATCCATATTTCTTATTTAAGATAAATTCTTTTATATATTTATTGTTTTTGTGTATTTTTAATAGAAAAGTTTCTTATATATGATATTTATTACTACTAACAAGAAACAAATTTAATTTGTTTCTGGAAATAAGCAAAGAATAAGAAAATGACAGAACAAACAGAAAAACAAGAAACTGTAAAACGAACTGATTATTTGAAAGTGCAAAAACAAAAAAAGGCGTTTGAAGACAGCATGAACCCTGAAAATCCAGAATATGCAAGATGTTTTAAAAATTTCAATGGTAATCGGAATTTCAAAACGCTTTATTGGAGATACGGCTACATGCCAAAAAATCCGCCTTTTGAATTTTTTCATGCTCCTCCTGTTGAAGAAGCCATTCAATCAGGCAGAGTAGTTTTTGTAGGAAATTTAAGAGAGAAAGAGGACATGGAAAAAATACTCAGTGGAATAAATCCTTATTTGGAATTACAAAAAGCCCTAGAAAATATTAAGAGGGGAAGAAAGAGAATTGGGCATGATTTAGATGTAAAAAGTTTACCTGCTATTCAAACAAAAAATATCCTGCCTTTTAAAATAGAAAATTTAGACGATATTCAAAAGAGGATTGAATTATTGATTCCAACATATATTTGTTTTTGGGATTATTTTTTTAGAAACGATCAATTTCTAGAGAAAACAGATTGGGAAATTACTATCCCTTCATTAATTGTTGGGACGAATCATAAGGACTATAGATTGCCGAGAAATGGACTTTTTTGTTCAAAACCGGAAGATGTTGAATTTGAGGCAACTGGAAAGACATTTGATTTGCCTTCTAGATTGGAAGAAATCGCTTCTCCGTGGGGCATTCCTTTGAAAATAATTGATGTATGGCACCAGTGATACTAAAATTAAAAGAAAAAATAAACAAAAAATGTTTCGGGAAATAAACAAAGAATAAGAAGAAAATGAAAAACAAAGACTTAGAAATAAGAGTAAAATTATACACTGAGGTAAAACCAAGAAAGGTGGGAGAGTATGTTATGGGCGAGAGAATAGACTTAAGGGATTATATTGGAAATCCGGAATATATTGACCTAGAAGACGTTCTTGTTCCCTTTTATGGAAGATTCTCGAAAGGAAATAAAGATGAATTAATAGTAGTAAGTACAAGAGAAATGGAGAGGGTATTCAATAAATTAGTTGAAAAAGTAATATGCAACAAAAAAGAGGTAGAAGCGGTACAAAAAATCTTACAAGACTCAAAAAGTGATTCCATAGAAAGGGAGAAAGGAAAATGACACAAAAGAAATCAGAAAAAATTGGAATAGAAGTTAAAGGGTTATCTGTTCATGATTTTTTGGAGATGAGTTCTGATATTGAATTTTTATCAAAAATAAGTGTATCAGAAGCAAATTCAAGACAAATCTGGGTTTAAGGAGAAGATAGACTTTATGATTTAAATTATGGGGTAACTGATTACAATGTTAATGAGGATAGTTTCGTTAATATAATCTCTGGAATGGTAAGCGACAGAAATTACACTCATGCAAAGATAAGAAACATGAAAAGGCGCCATCAAAAAACGAAAGGATAAAAGAGGTGTTTTCTTTTTTTCAATAAAATTCAAATCCCAATCTTTAAAAACGCACTTTTTCTAATCATAAAATGGTCAAAGGAATG